>JADFHG010000097.1 GCA_022567365.1 Planctomycetota bacterium
ATCATGACGTCATCCACAAGATTTGAGCATATCTCCCCGACGCCCGAGGGAGTATTCTGCCATTCGCAAGCCACTTTGCGATGAGTTCGTCGTACCTAACGCGACTGGCGCGGGTTCCGTGTTTGCCGAGGTAATGGTCTTCCGCGTTGAGCGTGACCACTGCCTGTCCACTAGGTTTGTGATGCCGGTAGGACGGTGTTCGTGTTGAGGGCATATGCGTACTCCTTTGCTCGAATCCGGTAGACTACCGGAAAACAAGGGGTAAAGAGCCGCACCACACCTCCACTGGGCAGGTACGCTAAGTTCAGCGTTCGGCAGGACTTACGTCAATTAGCGGCGCGCGGACTCGAACCGCGGACCTCGGGCTTATGAAGCCCACGCTCTAACCAACTGAGCTACGCCGCCGTCATCGTTGCCGTCGGTCCGGTCTCCAGGATCGCCCGGCCGCCAAGATATGAAGACCTTCGCAACCACGCGATCCCGATCCCAGCCGTTCATCGCAACCACATCGGTAAGAACGCCACGCCTTGCGGGGACGGACGGCCCGTCGACACCGCGTTGGCACAACGATCCTGCGGGGCAGGCCGGCAAGGAACCGTCAGCACGCGGTCAGTATACGCGGGCATGCGGCTCGGACAAGGCCGGTGGCGCGAAGCTGATGAACGCGACCGATCCACCCGCGCCCAACGCACCACTCAGGCCACACTGCGCCCGGTGGCTTGGCACGCGTGGGGTGAACCATCGGCGAACGTCCCGCTTGGAAGGGGGACAACCTTGCTCGACCCACGAAGCGTCCCAAGCGAATCGGCGGGAGGGTCGGCTACTTGGTATCGCCGGGACCGCGCCGAAGCGGCATTGTCATACATCGCGGACCGCCGAGTCCCCGGACAAGTTCCGAACCCGCTACGCCCAGGCAGTTGATGCCTTTGGCCTCGAGTGCGGCCTTCGTGCGCTCGTTGCGTTCGTACGTGATGACGACGCGCGGGGCGATCGCGAGTGCGTTCGTACCGTCGGCGCGCTGCTCGCGCGATTCGAACGGCTGGCTGCCGCCGGCCGTATCGATGATCGTAAGGTCGGTGTCGAACTCATCGCGGAGCACGTCGAGAAAACCGCGTTCCTCCGGAACACGGGCCGCGCCCGCGCCGTCGGCGTCCGCCGGTTCATAGCGGTGGATATGTGGAACGTTTTCCATGACGGGAGAGAACCGAAGGATGGTCCCGCGATCGAGCACCGTGAACACGGTATCGAGATGCATGAATGCGCGTTCGGTCGGAATCGCGATCTCGTACACTCGTTTGACGTGTCCAAATCGAAAGCACTTCCCGGCCAGAAGTTCGATCGTTTCACTACGGGTTCGCTCGCTCGCTCCGATCAGCACCGCATCGGGAGAGAGGATGATGACGTCACCGCCCTCGATGGTGTAGGGGCGGTCCTCGGTCGGCTCGTCGGTCCCACCGTACGTGATCGTATTCTCGCAAAACTCCGGATGGTTCTCGAGGACCGAGCGGGTCAACTGCGTCTCCCGGATGCGCTCGCGATGGTGCATTTTCGACGAGATCGCTGCGTCATGCACGACGACGGCCGGGTCGCGGCAGAAATAGGCATTGGGAATCGGCGGTATGAGAAACGAGTCCCCGCCCGAGGGAGGCGCGATACGCCGACCGGTCCGCTCGTGGTATTCGCCCGCGGTAAGTCCGGCGAACAGCAGGTCGACGAGTTCCTCGATGCCCCAATGCCGCAGCCCGCACAGGTCGTCCGCAATCGCGGGCACGCCCGCCGTCCCGCATGCCTCGAGGAGCAGCCGTTGCCGAACGGGCTCGTCCGCGACCACGTCCAGCAGGAGTCGTTCGAGATACAGCACCTCGACGCCGTGGTCGCGCATGATCGCGACGAAGGCGTCATGCTCATCCTGCATGCGACGAAGATACGGGATGTCCTCGAAAAGGAACTGCCGCATGTTGTCGTGCGTGAGGCGCTCGATCTCCAGGCCCGGGCGATGGACCATGACGGCCTCGAGCTTGTCGTATTCGTTGTCGATCCGTAGTCGCACATTGCACCTTGGCTGGTTTTCGATTCGCGCTGGATCGTCCGGTCTGCACGTGTTCAGCGGTTCTTCCGCCGACGCACAGTAGTCGCGATGCAGCGTCCGCCCCCCGCGGCGGACGCGGGCATGTGAAACGCTCCCGAACTTCTACAGCCGCCACAGGGGGTGGCCGCCACGCGCTAAACACGTACTCCGGTCTTACCGGACCGCGCGATCGTAGACAGCACCGGTGCCACGGTCAACCGAAAGGCAAGTTCCCATAATGCCCAGCGTCCTTACGCGCCGCGGCATCGGGTGACACTACGTCGCAGCCCCCTGAGCCGCGGGCTTCAGCCCGCGCGATCGTGCGTCCATAAAGGATCGTCGCACCAAGTCCTTGGCGCAGCGCGACCTCTCGCAGCCTGTTGAAAAACGTGTGGTACGGACCCGGCACCGGCCGGGAAGCCGCCTTTGCCGGCAACCGGCTTGCCGGACCCGCTCGCGAGTGCCGGTGTCGCACGCTTAGCTCGGACTTTTTCAACAGGCAGTTAGCCTTCCGCGCCACACCGGCCGAAAAGAAACGTGAGCAGGCGACGAATGCCGCCGACCCCGGCGAGACCGGGCACTTTCAGTTGCCCCTGAACAGTCGCGTTCGCGCCGTTCGCGGCTTGTGTGTGATGATTATGCGCGACGCTCTTCGTAGTATCGGATTCTCGGTAGTGTGGCTGACATTCGGCGGCTGCGGTGTACCCCAGGAGTCCGGTGCCGCCGCCACCACCGAGCCAACGTCGAAGGTGTCCGCGCCGATATTTAGCCCACCGGGCGGCAGCTTTTCCGTTTCCGTGGACGTTGCGATCATCTCGGACACGCCCGGCGCCGTCATTGTCTTCAGTTTGGACGGAGGTGCGACAACCGCGGTCCACGACGGGCCGATCCGATTGACCGAAACCACTGAAATCCGCGCTGTCGCCGGCAAGGCGGGCATGATCGACAGCGACACGATGTCCGTGACCTTTACCAAGTCTGACGTAGCCGACACTTCCACGGACGATGCCGACCCCAAGGGCGACACGCCGGACAACGGCGGCGAGGACGGCGGGGTCGTTGACGAATCCGATCCGGACGTTGGGACAAACGGCGACGAACCGATCGATGGGGCAGACTCTGCTTCGGCGTTGATCGATGCCTCGGGTGGAGAGATCGCGATCGACGGCGCCCGCCTCGCGGTCCCGCCCAACGGCGTTCCCGACGGTGAGGCGACGGAGTTTTCCGTGTCGATCGTGCCGGACCCACCGGGCGATGTGCCGGATGGCGGCGTCATCGTGGGCACCGCATATGGGTTCGGGCCGGAGAACGTCCTCTTGGATGCCCCCGCCGCAATCACGCTTGACAGGCCGCCGGAGATCGACGCAATCGAGCAACTTCTCCTTCTTCGCCACAACGGCTTGGATTGGGAGTTCCTTGGCGGCGGAACCGTCGAAGGAACGTCGGTCGGCGCCTCGAGCACGGTGGGCCACGTCACGAGCCTATCGACAGTGGCATGGGTCCGCCCCGGCGAAGATTGGATCGACGGGCTCGCGCATGTTCGGTTTGTGAACGAAAGTGCACGCTGGGTCACGGCCTCCATCGCAAGTTTTGTTCCCGAGACCCCGGACCGGTTTCCCCAGACGATCAGCCCTCGCTGGGCACTGCACACCGCGCCCAGCGGCGATTCCGTTTGGCCTAGCGAAATCACGGCGACGCTTCCGGCCGGCACGTATCGCTTCGTCTACGAAACGGCGGATGCGGCCACCGGCGATCGGACGTGTGCCGACGACGCACCGGCCGTGACATTCCCAGCCATCGGCGCCGACGAACCGGTCGTCTTCGTAATCGTCCCGACCGGCGCTAACGAAACGCCCGAAGCGTGCGAACCGTCGCCCAACTGCACCGATACCTGCCCGTTCGCGAACGACGGCGTATGCGACGACGGCGGACCCGGCGCGGCATTCGACGTGTGCGTGTTGGGCGCGGATTGCATTGATTGCGGACCGCGAGAATAGTATCGTGCTCAAGGAGTTTCACGACTATCTGAGCCGCAGGCTTCAGCCTGCGCGATCGCTCGAGAATAAAAGAGCGTCATACCAAATGGGTCGTATCGCGCGGGCTGAAGCCCGCGGCTCGGAAGATCGAAACGGGAAATGCTCCAGCGCCCATCTCGGCCGAATGCCCGCCCGCAGACCGTTGCCTTCGACGCCACACGAGGCTACGCTTTAGACCGTTGTTATCCAGGCATGATTCGGTTGTCTTAAAGGTGTGGTATGACCGTCGATACGAAAAACGCATTCGCCGCGATTGCGGCACTCGATCCGGAAATCTGCTCGGCCATGGAAGCCGAGGTGGTCCGCCAACAAAACACTTTGGAGCTGATCGCCTCGGAAAACCACGTTTCCAAGGCCGTCCTCGAGGCGCTGGGTTCGGTGTTCACGAACAAATACGCCGAGGGCTACCCCGGGCGACGCTACTACGGCGGGTGCGAACACATGGACACCGTCGAGAACCTCGCCCGCGACCGCGCCAAGAAGATCTTCGGTGCCGACCACGCCAACGTTCAGCCGCACTCGGGCGCACAGGCCAACGCCGCCGTCTACCTGGCCGTACTCGAACCGGGTGACACCATCCTGTCGCTCGACCTCGCCCACGGGGGGCACCTTTCCCACGGGCTCAAGGTCAACATGAGCGGCCTGCTCTACCGAATCGTATCCTACGGCGTGGACCGCAAGACCGAGCGACTGGACATGTCGCAAGTGCGCCGGCTCGCCCGTGAGCACAAGCCGAAGCTCATTATCAGCGGCGCATCCGCGTACTCGCGCACCATCGACTTCGACACGTTCTCCGAGATTGCCGACGAAGTGGGCGCCGTGCATATGGCCGACATCGCCCACATCGCCGGTCTCGTCGCCGCGGGCCTGCACCCGAGCCCCGTTGCGACGACACCGATCGTCACCACCACGACGCACAAGACCCTCCGCGGACCGCGCGGAGGCCTCATCCTGTGCAAAGAGGAATGGGCCAAGAAAATCGACTCCCGGATTTTTCCCGGCAGCCAAGGCGGACCGCTGATGCACTGCATCACCGCCAAAGCCGTGGCCTTCCATGAAGCACTCCAACCGCCCTTCGCGATCTACCAGGCGCAGATCATCAAGAACGCCGCGGCCTTGGCGGAAGCGCTGGCCGCCACGGGCAACCGGCTCGTTTCCGGGGGGACCGACAACCATCTCATGCTGCTCGACCTTCGACCCGCCTACCCCGACGTCAGCGGCAGGCAGGCGGAAGAGTGGCTGGGCATGGCCGGCATCGTCGTCAACAAGAACATGATTCCATTCGACGAGCGCAAACCCATGCAGACGAGCGGGCTACGCCTCGGTACGCCCGCGCTCACCACAAGGGGAATGAAGGAGGCCGAGATGACCGTGATCGCCGGGCTGATCGACCGCGTGATTCGCGCCCAAGGACACTCGGCCACGATCGCCGGCGCGAAAGGGGAAGTTCTTTCCCTATGCGAGCAATTCTCCGTATGAGTTCACTTCGGAGTATGCGCGCCCGGATCGCGATCACATTTTCCTGTGGTATCTGCGCGGCCGGTTGCTCGGGCGGTGCTTCGGTCCACATGATCCCGTGGAACACGAAGCGAATCCCCACGACCGAGCCGCTTATCGTCACCGTTTCCCCGCAACAGTGCTACTACTGGCTGAGCGACGACGGGAATATCCGCGTCGCGATGCGTCACTACCGTGGGTCCCTCTTGGGAAAGGGCTTTGCGACGGAGATGGTCATGTCGCTGGTCCTGGGACCGCCGCCGGCGAACGTCTCGCGGGACTACCGCGTTGACCGAACCACCGTTCGCAGCCGCATCGACGGGGGGTTTAGCCACCTGCGCGCGGGATCCCTACTTGGAATCGTCGGTGTTTGGGACTATGGCAAGCCGCGGCTTCGGGGGCGTTTTCGGTTCACCGCCAAGCAGCAGTCCTATATGGTGCTGACCGGGTGGGCCGGTGACCGACGAATCATATTCATCGGCGAATTCGCGGCGGTCAGAAACCGCAAAGCCGGCGAGCGAATCCTCGCCCTTTCCGAAGAAGACAACGCCCGCCTACCCGCGCACGAGTTCGGCCGCGCTCGCGAGGTCGTCGGGCCGCCGCGAACACCGACTGGCGCCAATGAGCAACACCGCGGCGAGTAGACACGGGCCGTCCGCGACCCGCCGACGGCGGTTCCTCGGCCGCCGCGAGCATAGCACCGCAGTACTTTTGCTGTTGTCGAACGCCCAATGCACGGCTATTCTGCATCGCGAGCGCGACTCGACCGACGAGGACAACGGCAGAAACCTCGGGTTCCGTCCCGAGAAAATGTGTTCGATAATCGGTAGATCGGCCAGTCGCATCAATCGGGAGAAAGGCATGTCCACCTATCGTTACCTGTTAGTGGCAATTACCGTTTCGCTGGTGCTTTCATCGTCCGGCTGCAAGCGGTTCGCGGCTAAGCTTGGCGTCACCTACGTCCCATTCGCAGACGTCAGCGGCGAAGAGGACGTCGCATCGGGCGTACGCAATCTCGACGTCGACATCCGCGTGGGCGAGGTGAAGGTCGTCGCGGGCGAATCCGGCCGTCTTCGGATCGAGGCCACCGTGCGGATCAAGGAGTCGCTCGCCAACCCGGCTGCCGACCCGGGCACATTCTACGACCACGTCCGCGTCACCACCGATGGCGACACGATCACGGTCGCGGACGCGCACACCGGCAAACCGGACGAAAAGGACTGGCGCGTCTCGCTCGTCGTCCACGCGCCCGCGGATCTCGCCGTCAATCTGCATACCAGCGCCGGCCGGGTCGTGGTCGATGGAATGACGTCGGACATCAAAGCCAAGAGCGATGCCGGAGAGGTGTTGATTCGCACCTCGACTCCGAACGCCGTTACCGTCAGCACCGCGGCCGGCAAGATCGACATCACCTTGGAGGGCGTCACCGGTCCTGTCACCGCCAGCACCAGCGCCGGTTCCATCAATATGACCGTGACGAAGACGCCGCCCGTGAAAGACGTCGTCCTTACCGTAGCCGTGGGCGAAGTCGTCCTGACCATTCCGCCCGGCGCGCCCGGCACGTTCGACTTATCCGTCGACATCGGTCAGGTCAGCGTGAAGGGACACGATGGAATCACCGTCAAACGCGTAGCCCTCGGCGCGACGGGCAAAGGGACCATCGGCGAGGGCGGGCCGACCTACAAGCTCGAGGCCGCCACGGGATCGGTCACGGTTCGATAGCCTGAGCCACCGAGACCACGACGCACAAGAGGACCGGCGAGTCCGCGCGTCGTCACACCGTCGGCAATGTTCGCCATTCCACTGCGCGGCCCAATGTCGTTACGGCGACGACATGTCCGTCGAAATACGTGTGCGCGACCGGCCAAGACCTGTCTTCAAAAGTCAGTGTCATCAACTTGGCATCGACTACGCCCGCGAGGCGACATTGCGGCAACCCCCCGATTCCGACACCGTTGGCCTTGAGCACCGCCTCCTTCGCCGTCCACAGGCGAAAGAACGACTCCCACGATCGCTCTCCGATCGCCGACCATTCACCGGACGTCGCCACTGCGTCGAAAAGCGATTCGTCGCGCCGTGGCAGAAGCTGTTCGACGTCGATCCCGACCGGTGCGTCGGCAATCACGGCCGCCGCGTAATGGGGCTTGTGTGAGACCGACCAATAGGCCCCATCGAGCGGCATCGGCCGACCGTCGCCGTCTTTCGACCAACCGGTCCGGGGCAGACCCATCCGACGCGCACACTCCGCAATGGCCTTTCGCGAATACTCCTGTTGAAGCGCCCGCACTGCCGGTCCGCGCGGGCGATCCGCGTTCGCCGCGCTATGGGTAGCCGAGTTCGTGGAAAGGTGCCGCGCGGGCCGAGGCCCGCCCTTTGCCGGGGCATTGGGAATCCGAACGATGACAGGACGCAAGATCATGAATCCAACGTCGGATAGATACCCCCGATCGCGTGCTTGACGATGTCCGCGTCAAAGTAGTTCGTACCCATTCCCGCATCGAGCACTACGGTTCGCGCGTTGATCCCGCTCGACCGCTCGCTCAACAGGAACGCGGCCGCGTTGGCGACCTCCTGCGTGGTCAGGGCCTCCTGCCGAGGGATGACGCGCTCCGCGAACATGTAGTTTTCGACGTAGCCCGGGATGCCCGCGGATGCGCTCGTCTTGAGCAACCCCGCCCCGACCGCGTTGAACCGGACCTTGGAAAACCGGCTGAACGACTTGGCGAGAAACACGACCGTCGAATCGAGCGCCGCCTTGACCGGCGCCATATACCCATAGCTCTCGACGGCCATCCGCGTGGTCGAGATCGAAATGGTGACGACGCTCGCCCGCTCGTGAAGAATGGGCCTCAGCGCGTTGGCGATCGCGATGAGCGAATAGCAACTCACCGAAACGGCTTCGAGGAAATCGGCGCGGCTGACTTCGTGAAACTTTCCCGAGAACGATTCATAGTTGGCGAAAGCGATGGAATGAACCACCCCGTGCAGCGTCGGGTGCTTTTCGGCGATCGCCGCCGCCACATTCGTGATCTGCGCATCGTGGGCGACGTCGCAGACGTGTACCTCGCGTCCTTCGAGCAGCGTGTCGAGCGAATCGCGCCGCGCCTCGGAGCGTACGCTGTAGACCACCGTCGCCCCATGTGCCTCGAGCACCCGCGCAATGTGATATGCGACGCTTCGCTTGTTGGCCACGCCGAAGACGACGAACGTTTTGCCTTCGAGATTAAGGAAGCTCAAGGCCGGCTGTCTCCTTGGGGGGCCAACATACAGGAAAAGCCCACGTGCACCGCCACCTCATCACCCACTGTGGCTGTTCCGCGCAGGTGATACGCCGCGTCAAGCTCGTCCTCCAGCGTGGCTTCGACGCGCAACGTCTCCCCGGGGCGTACGATCCGCTTGAAGCGCGCGTCGCGGATGCGCGTGAGCACCGGGATACCGCGTGCAGCCTCCCCGTCGCCGATTCGGTGTGCGATCAACAGGGCACCGGCTTGAAAACAGCACTCCAGCAGCAGTACGCCGGGCATCACCGGTTCCTCGGGATAATGGCCGCGAAAAAAGTCGGACTGCGGATCGACGAACTTGGTCGTGATGATCCGATCGCGGGAAACCTCGACGATCTCGTCGACATAGAGAAACGGCGGCCGATGCGGGATGGACTGCAAACTCAGTGTCTCGGTCATGACAGCAGCTTCTCCGCCTTAACTTTCGAGTCTTCGCGCGGGCTGAAGCCCGCGGCTCGGTTCTCCTTGAAGAGAAAGCTCTCGACCTCGTTGGCGACGATGAGGCCGTAATTGATCGCGCCAAGCCAACCCGACATGATGATCCCCACCGACCCGGCGTGGAAGAGACCGGGCAGCTCCCCGGGCAGGTCCATGCTGACTTTGAGACCCTCGAACTTCGTGCCGAAGGTGGCTCCCTCCATCTGCCTTGTATAGTGATAGAAGCTCTTGGGCGTCGACGCTTCGACATGATCGAGCTTGCCGCGGATGTCGGGAATATACTTCTCGAGCGCGGCGATCGTCGTGTCGATCAAGTGTTGTTTGCCATGCTCGTATTCCTCCGCACTCAAGTGAGCC
>JADFHG010000098.1 GCA_022567365.1 Planctomycetota bacterium
GTTTCATAAGTTCCGCGACTACCTGAGCCGCAAGCTTCAGCCTGCGCGGAGTTGCAAATACCGCAACGGGTACGCAATTTCGTGGCACCGCGCGGGCTGAAGCCCGCGGCTCGGAGGAGAATCATAGTCGTAGGACATATGAAACACTGTACTAGCGGTCGTTCATTTGCAGCAGGTCGGCCATGGTGGTCAGGTCATGCAGTCCTGTGACGATTCCCGTGTCGTCGAAGGTGACGGCGAATGCGACCGACTGCGAGAAGTTGTAATAGACCAAGAATCCCCACGGCACGGAACCGTCGTCGATGGCCGTGGCGACCCTTTCGCGGGTGAATTTTGATTCGGGTTCGGGCCTGAAGGCCTCGATCTCCTGACCACCGATCTTTTCCGTTTTCCTGAGGATGCGGCTGAACTTGCCGGGCTCGCCGGCGACGTCAATGACCTTGGTCCACGTCATGCCGGGCGTGATGTTGGCTTTCGCATCGAGACCCTGCTGGGTCGGATCGAACGAGGCGAAGCCACCGCCGTAAATCAGGGCGACACCACCGATTGCCATGAGAAGCAAGAGGATAGCTACGGCCTTCATGAGATGTTCCTCCGTTTTTTTTTCGTTTACTGCACCGCGTCCAGCATTGATCCGGCGCGTGCCGGTTCATCGACGCGATTGTTGAACTTTCTCGGCGCTCCGTTCGACATGGTTTGACTCGCGCCTTCCGCGGGCGACCGAGACCCGCGATTCCAATGCTGCCGTCGCGACCGACCGCTCCGGCGACACTGGCAGTGCCCCTTCGAGTGAGCCGCCCAACACCGGTGGTTCGGTTTCGCGATGCCGCCGCGCATTACACCTATCTTATCAGCTCTGCCGCATCGAGCCAAGCTGAGTCCTGCCGGCCAGCTAGACAGCGGCGAATATGGAGTCGCCAATTTCCGCTGCCGCATCTGAACGGGAGGGCACGTGCTTTGCGGTCAAGCCCAAGCGCGGAAACTGCCGACATGTTGGACTGCCGCGTTAGGAGGATGCGGTTGACCTATGGTCTCATGGCTCAGGATGGGCGAAATGTCTCAATGGCGCGAGTTGGGTGATCGGATAGCCGGCAAGTGGCAGTTGCCGCTGTTGGTGGTTTCCCTCGCGATGCTCGCCGCGGCCGCGATCAGGCTGCGCCCCACGCCCGAGAAGATGACCGTCGAAGAGGCGGTGGACTATCTCGACGATCTTCTCGCCGTCGGTCTCGACGAAGAGGCAATTCTGGGCGCGAAAATCCAGCTCGATCTCGAAGGCCGAACGCCGAGAGAGATGGGGCCGATCCACCTCAGGAGGGCGCGGGCGCTCTACGCCGTTGCGACGCGAAAAACGCATCCGCGCGGAGTGCCGGTTGCCCTCGCCGAGGCGATACAAACCCACTACCACCAAGCGGACGCTGCCGGGCAGACCCTAACGCCGGACGACGTTGAGCACCTTGGTCGCGCGGCCGAATGGCGCGGACGCCGCGACGAGTCGGTTGCCTTGTACGAGCACGCGATCGACATGGGGGTTTCGACTGCGGCGGATCTCCGTCGCCATGTGTACGTTCTGCGGCGCGGGCTGGGCGCTTCGGATGAGGAGCTCAACGCCGCATTGGACGACGTTCTGGCGGCGGTCGGGACCGACCGGCTGGATCTGCGTCTCTGGGCGCTGGAAGAGAAGCTCGACGTCCTCGACCGGCTCGACGCAATCGCGACGGCCGCGACGATGCTCGCCCGCGACAAAGACGACTTCTCGGCGTCGGATCTTCACGACGGTTTTGAATTCCTCGAAGCGCTTTTGCTCTACAAGACCGGCCGCTTCGACGACGCCGAGCGGTTCCTGCGCACGCTTCGCAACCGGATCGAAACGTACGACGAATTGTACGCGAAGACCGGTTGGCTGCTGGGTCGCGTGGTGCTCGAAGACGCCGGACCGCAGCGCCCCGAGGAATCACTCTCGTTCTTTCGCGAAGTGATCGACCTGCACCCTCGAACGCGGTGGGCCGTGGCGAGCTGGGTGGGCATGGGGAACGCCATGGTTGCCCTCGAGCGCCACGACCAAGCGGTCGAAGCCTACCGACACGCCTTGGACGGGTTGAGGTCGTTGGAGTATTCCAGGCCGGTTGATCCTGACGCACTGCGTGTTGCCCTCGGCACTCTGGCCGACGAACGCCAAAAAACGCGGAATCCGAGGGCGGCGGTTGCCTACGCGGAAATGGCGGTGGCGCTGGTGGACCCGACGGCCGTCGACCTGCTGACCGTTCACCTGCAGCAGCTCGCGGATGCGCAAGTCGACCTCGGCAACGAACTCGAGGCACAGGCCCGCGATTTGGAAGCGTCGGGTTCTCCCGATGCGACTTCCGTCCGCATGGCGCGACGCAACGCCGCGCTTGCCGCCGTGGACACCTTGCTCGACGTCGCGCGGATCAACACCCTGAACGAACGAACCGGATCGCAGGCCCTCTGGCAGGCGGGAGAACTCTGCGCGTTGGCCCCGGACCGTGTTCGCGCCAGCGAGTTGTTCGAGCAGTTTGCCCGCGAACGCCCGGAGGATTCGTTGACCCCGCGGGCCTTGTTGCGCGTCGGGCACCTCAACGAAGACCTTGCCAGACTTGAACGGGCCACGGATGCCTACCAGCAGTGCTATCGGTTGTTTCCCCGAACGATCGAGGGTGCTCGGGCGCTCATCGGAATATCGAGAACCTATCTCAGACGCGGCAGCGAATACGAGGAACTCGCGGAGCAGACCCTCGCGTTTGTGTTGGACGACCCGGAGGCCTTCACGCCGGACGCACCGGAATTCGCGGAGGCGATGTTCATGCTGGGCGACGTCGTCCACCGTCGTGGCGACTACGAAATGGCGATCACCGTGCTCGAAGAGTCGATCGAGCGCTATCCGGATCATCCGTCGATACCGCAAGCGCGCTTGCTCCGGGCCGACTCCTATCGGCAGAGTGGTCTGGCGCTGAAGCGCGAGGCATCCGAGGCCCGGCACGCGGGTGAGATCAGACGGATGCGCGATGAAGCGCGCGATCGGCTCGATCACGGGCGGGCGCTCTACCGTGAACTGTTGACCAAATACGAGGGTCGCGATCCGGCGGAGCTAAGCCGGCTCGAGCGAATGTACCAGCGGCATGCGTACATGTACGAAGCCGACTGCCTTTTCGAGAACCAGAGGTACAAGGAAGCCCTCAAGCTCTACGAGGAGGCGGCCGCGACGTACCGGGGTACGCCGACTGCATTGGCCGCACACGTACAGGTCATCAACTGCCACGTATTCCTCGAAGCGCCCCAGGAAGCGCAGGCCGCTTTGGCCCGCGCGCGGATTCTCGTGGACGCGATTCCCGACGAGGGGTTCGAGGCCTCGATCTCGCCGGAGACGCGGGATGACTGGCATCGCTATTTCGACTGGCTCGAGGAGTCGGACCTCTTTTAGGAAGCGGGGCGAACATGACGCCGATGACTGACGACCAGGCGAACGACGGACGCGCCGACGACGCGAGCGTGCTGGCCTTGCTGCGCAGGCAGGTGTCGATGTACGCAAGGCTGGAGGCGTTGGCCGGTAAACAACGGGGGCTGATCGCAAAGGCCGACGCAACGCCGCTGCTTCGCGTTCTCGCGGAGCGGCAGGAACTCACGTCTCAGCTCACGCGGATTGCCGACGACCTCGCGCCGGTCCGACGGGAATGGAAGGCGTTTCGGGGGAGGCTCGCCGACACCGATCGAGCGGAGGCCGATCGGCTCGTGAAGGAGGCCGGTGCCCGTCTCGAGACGGTCATGGCAAGCGACGATCGCGACGTACAACTGCTGTCGGCGAAGAAGGAAGACACGGCGCGGCGAATGCGCACCAACCATGCGCGCGGCGCGGCGGTGTCGGCGTATGCGAAGGTGACGGATCGCCCGCCGCGACTTGATCGGGTACACGACTCATGACGGCGCTCACGGAAACGCCGAACGTTACGGAGCGGGATCTCGGCGCACTTGTAAAGGTGTACGGTGAAGTTACCGAGCGCCTCAAGAACTCGCACGAGGTGCTGATGCACGAGGTGCGGCGGCTCCGCGAGCAGATCGACGAGAAGAACCGGGAATTGGCGCGTCGGGAGCGTTTGTCGGCACTCGGAGTGATGGCGGCGGGCGTCGCCCACGAGATTCGCAACCCGCTTGGTGGCATCGGTCTTTACGCATCCCTGCTCGAACGCGATCTTATCGACAGGCCGAAGCAACGCGACATTGCGCGGAAAATCGGCGCGGGCGTCGAAAAGCTCGAGGGGATCGTCGTCGATGTGCTCGCCTTCGCGGGCGGTGCTCCGCCTCGTTGCGCGCCGACCCGCCTGAGTGACATCATCGACGGCGCCCTATCGGTGACGGAAGCGCGCTTCAGCGCCGATGGTGCTTGCGTGGACGTGTCGCCGGAGGTTCGCGACGTGTTATGGCACTGCGACGAGGGCAAGATTCGCCGAGTTTTCGTAAACCTCCTGGTAAACGCATTGGATGCGGCGAGTCAGGGCGCCCACGTGCGAATTCGTCCCGGCGACGCACTGCCGTGGAGCGAAGACGACGGCATCGAATTGTACTCGGTCGTCGTGGAAGACGACGGACCGGGCATCTCGGCGGACCGATTGCACAAGGTATTCGACCCGTTCTTTACAACCAAGGACACGGGAACGGGACTCGGTCTTGCGATCGCACACGGTATAGCGGAGTCGCATGGAGGCCGATTGACGGTACGGAACCGCCGCAGCGGTGGGGCGGCGTTCACGCTTTCATTACCCGTCGCGACAAACCACGTCGCGGCATAGCAATAGGAGTGATTGTGTCGATGGCTCGAATCTGCGTTGTCGATGATGAACGGATTCTGCGCGAGTCGCTCGCGGCGACGCTGGAGCGCGACGATCATACGGTTTGCCTTTTTGACAATGGGGCGGCGGCGCTGGCGGCGATCCGTAAACACCCTTGCGATCTGGTTCTGACCGACCTCAAAATGCCGGGTATGGACGGGATCGCGCTGATCAGGGAGCTGCGCGATTCCGGGCTTGACGTTCCTGTCGTGATGATGACGGCGTTTGCGGCGATTGATACGGCCGTGGAGGCGATCAGATTCGGCGCGTTTGATTACGTGCAAAAGCCGTTTCAGGCGGAGAAGATATTGGTGACGGTCGATCGCGCATTGGAGCATGCGCGTTTGCAACGCGACAACGAGGCCCTCAGGACGTCGCTCGCGGACTTTCGGGTCGATCGCGTGCTCGTTGGCGAGGGCGCCTCAATCCGCAGATTGCGCGAACAAATGCAACGCGTTGCGATGAGCCACGACACCGTGCTGATCACCGGCGAATCGGGCACCGGAAAAGAACTTGTGGCGTCGTATATTCATCGGGCGTCGCCGCGCGGACAGCGACCGATGCTGTGCTTGAACTGCGCGGCGCTTTCCTCGGGTCTTCTGGAGAGCGAACTCTTCGGGCACGAACGCGGCGCGTTCACCGGCGCGGATCGGGTTCGAAAGGGACGATTTGAAATCGCCGACGGCGGGACGCTTCTGCTCGACGAGATCTCGGAGATGGAGCTACCACTCCAGGCGAAGCTCCTTCGCGTATTGCAGGAAGGTGAATTCGAGCGCGTCGGCAGCAGCGTCACCAAACGGGCGGACGTCCGCGTGATCGCGACCAGCAACCGCGACCTCGACAAGTGGGTATCCACGAAGAAGTTTCGCGCCGATCTCTACTATCGGCTCAACGTGCTACCGGTCGTGCTGTCGCCTCTGCGTGACAGGATCGAGGACATTCCCGTGCTCGTTGAACATTTCCTCGCCCAGGCCGCAACCCGTTCGGCGACGGCGAGGCATCGCATCGATCCCGCCGCGATGAGATTGCTCGAGGGTTATCGCTGGCCGGGAAACGTCAGGGAGTTGGAGAACATCTGTCGCCGTGCGGTGACGCTCTGTAGTGGCGATACGATATCGGCGAAGCTGCTCCAACCGTGGCTGGACGTGGTGCCGGATGAGAGGGATCCCTTTGGTTCGCTGCGCGACGGGCGAATGCTCGAAGACATGGAACGCCAGTTGATCGAGCGGACGCTGGTCCGTTTCCAAGGGCACCGCGCGAAGTCCGCGAAGGCGCTCGGTATGGGTGTGCGCACGCTCGGTCTCAAGCTCAAACAGTGGCGCGAAGAGGCGAGCATGCAACAGGATAGGACGGCGACGGCGGCCTACGTTCAGGCTTCGTGAACGGGCGGTTCTTGCGCTCGTCGGCCGTAATTGCCGAACGGGTAGAGGCGAGTTCCGGGCCGTTTGACGCTGGGAGACCCCCAAGAGGCCATTGGCACGAGAGGTGCCGGTGGCTCGTCGCCGCGTGGCCGTCGAACAACCGCCATACGGTGAGGTTGGCCCGTGGAGATGCCGCGTGCCGTGTGGACGAAGTGTCGAGCGGCGGCGGCTGGTGAGCCTCGGTGGGCCGTGGTTTGCGGGTGTTTGTTTGGGAGCGCTGTGTTGTTTATCTCGAGTCTGACGGATCGCGGTGCTACGCCGGCTTTGGCGGCGTCGATGGTATTCGGCGAGGCCAAGCTCCGCATGATCGCCGAGAACGTCGCGAATTTCGGCAATACCGGATACCGCGCGAAACAGCTCGACACGCGGGCCTTTCAGCGCGCGTTGCGCGTTGCGCTCGATGCGCGCGGCCGTGACGTGCATAAGCCGTTTCTTGTGGAGTCGTCGCCGGAGGTTGCGTCGGATGCTTCCGGGATGTTGGTGGTCACGCCCAGCGAGCGTCCGTTCGGGAACATACTGTTTCACGATGGAACGAATATGTCGATCGAGCGGCAGATGTCGGAGTTGAACAAGACCAGAATGATGTACGAAACGGCGGCCGCGATGTTGCGCGGTCGGATGGAAGGACTGCGGAAGGCGATTCGCGGCAGTGTGTAGCAGGACGCTTATGTTCGGTCACTCGTCGACACCGTCTGGTATCGAGGCGATCCCGACCGGCGCACAGCGCGGCGCCGTGAGGTCGGCGCGTGTTGCATTCGGCGTTTTACGCGTGGTTGATCGTGGTTGTGGGGAGGTGTGCGAGCGATGATGTCAGCCCTCGATATCAGTACGTCGGCGATTGTCGCGCAGCGCACGCAGCTCGACGTCATCGCGGGCAACATCGCCAATCACGATGTGACCAGCGACGAGTTCGGCAACCCGAACCCGTATCGCCGGCGCGTGGCCCTGTTGGCAAGCGGCAACCCGGCCGGCGGACCCGATGCACCCGGTGTGCACGTGGCCCAAATCGTCGAGGATGCGTCGCCGTTCGGTTTGCGTTGGGATCCGTACCACAAGGACGTGATTCAACGCGGAACAGACAAGGGTTACGTCCGCACGCCGAACGTCAACTACCACACCGAAATGGTGAACGCGATGTTGGCCGCGCGGGCGTACGAAGCGAACATAACCGTCATGGAGGTCGCAAAGTCCATGGCGTCCACTGCATTGAGGCTGATCGCATAGATGAGGCCCGATCGTTTGGAGTAACGAATGACCGACCCGATTCAAGTCTCGCAGTTGCTCGGTTCGACGGGGGCTCTTCCGGTCCCCGGGCTCGGCGGGTCCGCAGCGCCGGTTCAAGGCAAAGACTTCAAGTCGGTCCTGCTTGACAGTCTCGACGAAGTGAACCGACTTCAATCCGAAGCGGACGCGGGTGTGCAACGGTTGATCACGGGCGAGACGGACAACGTGGCCGAGGTCTTCCTTGCGGTCAACAAGGCCGGTATCGCGTTTGATCTGCTGATGGAGGTTCGCAACAAGCTTACCGAGGCGTACCAGCAGATTCGCCAGATGCAGGTATGAGCCGGGATTCCGGCGTTTCTCCCGGTAATGAGGCACTGACCCGATCATGGATCGCTTGCGACAACTGATTGCACAGATCAACGCGCAGTTGAGCGTGTTGAACACTTCGCAGCGGGTGGCTCTCGGGCTATGCGCGGCGCTGATTGTCGTATCGATTCTCTGGCTCTTGCAGTGGTCGACCGCACCCGACATGGTGCCCATCGTTTCGCAGAAGATGACATACGATCAGCTTGACGCCGCGGAGGAAGCGCTCGATGCGAAGGGCGCCACCTATGAGGTGCGCGGCAACCGTATTTTCGCACGCTCGGTAGACAAACACGACTTGATCCGAGTCCTGCACACGGGAGGCGCCTTGCCCGAGGGGGCGCCGTTTGACATTAACAAGATGTTGGCCGACGAGAGTCCGTTTCAGTCGCCCGAGGCGCGACGGAGAAACTACTGGATTGCCCTGGGCAACGAGTTCGCGAAGGTCATTGCCACGTACAACGGTGTGAGGACCGCTCATGTGTTCATCACGGCCAAGTCCAAGCGACGGCTCGGCGCGCCGAACGTGGTTCCGACGGCGTCCGTGTCGTTGGCGATGACGGCGGGTAGGACACCGTCGCGCGAGATGGTCGATGGTGTGGCGGGGCTGGTGGCCGGCGGGGTGCCCGGCTTGAAAAAGCAAAACGTCACGATCACGGATGCCGGTGGGCGGGCGTATCGCGTGCCGGATGAAGACGAGACGGCGGGATTCGGCTACCACGACGAGATCCGCAAGCAGGAGTCGCGATACCTCGGGAAAATCCTCGAGAAGCTGAGCTATATACCGGGTGTGCGCGCCACGGTGACCGTCGAACTCGACCGCGACAAGCGCGTGACCATCAAGAACGAATACAGCGAGGCGGAACTCAAGACCGAGACGACCAAGAGCGAGACCATGGGATCCGGCGGTCAGCCGGCTGAGTCCGGCGTGCAGCCCAATACGGGAACGGCGTTGACCGCCGGTGGAGGCTCGCGAACGAGTACCAAGGACGACACCACTACGGAGAATTTCGACCCGAAGCTGATTGTGAGCGAAACCGTCGAGTCCGGGCGCTACGCCGTGAAACGCGTCTTGGCGACGGTGGGCATTCCGCGGAGCTTCATTGGGAGCCTTTATCGCGTGCAGAACCCCGATGCGGACGCTCCGAAAGACGACGACGCGGCGTTCGTAGCGCTGCGCGACGCGCAGATGCGCAAAGTGACGGCGAGTGTCGCGATGATCATCGGCGATCAGGCGGGTCGTAACGTGCAGGTCGACGTCGACCCCGACATGAATTGGACCAATGGCGGCGAATCGTGGTCCACGATTCCGGGAGGCATTGCGGTCGCCGGCGGCGACGACGGCGGCGGGGCGGAAGCGTTGTCATTGCTCAAACTGTATGGACCCCAACTCGGGCTCGGGGTTCTCGCCATGTTCAGTTTGTTCATGATGACTCGGATCGCGCGCAAATCGGCAATCGCGTCGCCCGAGCCGACGAGCCAGGGGGAGGACATTGCTCCGGAGAGCGATGCCATGCTGAGCGTCGGACCGCATCCCGTCGGACAGGCCGAGGCCAGCGAGGGTTTTCTTACGGCGCGGGAGGTCGATGACGACACCCTGAAGTACCAGCAGCTCAGTGACGAGGTCTCGAAGATGGTCGGCGACGACCCCAACAGTGCGGCGGAGCTTCTGCGCCAGTGGATCAACGAGAGTGACTAGAGCCTATCCCAGAACCTGAGTTCGTGTATAATGTCAATCATGTTAACACTCACGGATGAGCAATTGTATTGGTTAGTGGAACGGATTCCGGACGTACCCCGTAGCCCAAAGGGTGGGCGGCCAC
>JADFHG010000099.1 GCA_022567365.1 Planctomycetota bacterium
GACCGAATGCCGTCGCCCCGAAAGGATCTCGATGAGCCGGACGGGCTGAAGTTGAATATCCCGCCGGCGTTTGCGGGAGAGTTTCGTCCTGTACTCACGGCTTATCTGAAAACCCAGGAGGCGTTCAGCCACGACGAACACAAACATGCGCAGGACGCCGCCCACGAGCTGCGCGCGGCGCTAGGCGGTGTGGACATGAGTCTGTTGACCGGCCAGGCCCACGTCGCGTGGATGACGGAAGCAGCGGGAATGACGAAGGCGGCCGGCGACATCGTCGCTTCGCCCGACATCCAAAGGGCACGCGCGGCCTTCGCCTTGCTTTCCGAGTCGATGATCGTCGCGGCCAAGTGTTACGGCGCCGATCAACCGGTCGTTCATCATATCCATTGCCCCATGGCGTTCGGCGGCCGCGGCGCCGATTGGCTACAGACGAAGGACCGGACCGAGAATCCATATTTCGGGTCGGCGATGTTTCGGTGCGGCGTGAAGAAGGAAACCATCGGGCAGCGTTCGGCGGGAGGTGCGCGCGATGACCGAGGCTAGCCCGTCGCAACGCCCGCCGTCGCCGCCCAATTTCATCGACAAGACCATCCGGTTCTGTATCGAGAACAAGCTGGTCGTCTTCCTCTTCGTGCTCTTCACCGTAGGTTGGGGATTGATGTCCGCGCCGTTTGACTGGGATTTGGGAGGGCTACCGCGCGATCCCATACCGGTCGACGCCATCCCCGACATCGGCGAGAACCAGCAAATCGTCTTTACTGATTGGGCGGGCCGTTCACCACAGGATATCGAGGATCAAATCGGGTATCCGCTGACGGTTTCGCTCCTGGGCGTTCCCAGCGTCAAGACCATTCGTAGTTATTCCATGTTCGGCTTCTCCCTTATCTACATCATTTTCGAGGAGGACGTGGATTTCTACTGGTCGCGGTCAAGGGTTCTGGAGAAGCTCAACAGCTTGCCGGCGGGAACATTGCCGGAGGGTGTGCGGCCCGCCCTCGGTCCCGACGCGACGGCACTCGGGCAGGTCTTCTGGTATACCCTGGAAGGCCAAGACGAGAACGGCAACCCCACCGGCGGCTGGGATCTCCACGAGCTTCGCACAATCCAGGACTGGTACGTCCGCTATGCGCTGCTGGCGGCGGGCGGCGTCTCCGAAGTGGCTTCCGTCGGCGGATTCGTAAAGGAATACCAGATCGACGTGGATCCCGATGCGATGCGTGCCTACGGCGTCACGCTCGAAGAGGTGTTCATGGCCGTCAAGATGTCCAACGTGGACGTCGGTGCACGCACGATCGAGGTCAACCGAGTCGAGTACATCATCCGCGGTCTGGGTTTCGTAAAGAAGCTCGAAGATATCGAAGACGCGGTTATCAAGGTCAACGACAACGTTCCCATATATGTGCGAAACGTCGCCAACGTCGTGATGGGTCCGGGGCTTCGGCGGGGTGTGTTGGACAAGGCCGGCGCCGAGGCCGTCGGCGGGGTCGTGGTCGTTCGATATGGCGAGAACCCGCTGGCGGCAATCAAGAACGTCAAGGCGAAGATCAAAGAGATCGAGCCGGGTCTTCCGTCCAAAACGCTGCCCGACGGAACATTCAGCCAAATCAAGATCGTGCCTTTCTACGATCGCTCGGGTTTGATTTACGAAACCCTGGGCACGCTTAGCGACGCGCTGCTGCAACAAATCCTCGTCACCATCATCGTCGTCGTGGTCATGGTCCGCCACCTCCGCAGTTCAATCCTCATATCGGGGCTGCTGCCGTTGGCGGTCTTGATGTGTTTCATTGCTATGCGAACCTCCGGGGTCGATGCCAATGTTGTCGCACTCTCGGGGATTGCCATCGCCATCGGAACCATTGTGGATATGGGGATTATCGTCTGCGAAAATATCCTCAAACACCTGGACGAAGCCGAGCCGGAAGCCAACCGGTTAGAGGTCATCTATTCCGCTTCGAGCGAGGTTGGCAGCGCAATTCTTACGGCCGTCTCGACAACCGTCGTCAGTTTCCTGCCGGTCTTCACGATGGAGGCGGCGGAAGGGAAACTGTTCAAGCCCCTGGCCTATACCAAGACATTCGCGCTGATCGCCTCGGTCATCATAGCGCTTACGATCCTACCGCCCGCGGCGCACATGTTGTTTACACGACAGCGCGCCGGGCGGCGCAGTCTTACCTGGCTCATTTATCCACTGTTGGCCATCGTCGGTGTTGTGCTAGCGTTGGGATACGGTTGGTGGTGGCCCGCCGGATTGCTTGTGGTGATCGGTGTCTATGGCTCCTTGGAACCGCTCTTGCCTCCCCTTCTTCGGAAGATGGGTCCGTGGGCGGCCAACGCGGTCGTTGTGGGTGCGGTGCTGCTTCTGCTGACGCAGTCGTGGCTGCCGATCGGCCCGGAAAAGGGCCTGTGGCGGAACGCCGTTCTCGTAGGCGGGACCATCGGCGCGCTGTTATTCGTGTTTCAACTCTTCCAAGCGGCGTATCCCTACGTGCTGACGTGGGCGTTGAACAATAAGGTAACGTTTCTCGCCCTGCCGGTGATGATCGTCATTGCCGGTGGCATGGTATGGCGTGGGTTTGACGATTTGTTCGCGTGGATGCCGCCCGTTGCGCGAGATTCGCAGCCGGGGCGCTATTTTGCCGAGCATTTCCCCGGGCTTGGCAAGGAGTTCATGCCGCCCCTGGACGAAGGTTCATACCTCTACATGCCGGTGACGATGCCGCATGCCTCCATCGGCGAGGTGATTGACGTCCTTCAGAAACAGGATATCGCATTCAACCGGATCCCGGAGATCCAACTTGCTGTGGGAAAACTCGGACGGGTCGAAAGCCCGCTGGATCCGGCGCCGCTGTCCATGATCGAAACGGTCATCAACTATCACCCGCAATACCTGACGGACCGTTCGGGGACTCGATTGCAATACCGTTTCGATGAACACGAGACGGATCACTTTCGCGACTGGGACGGCGAACCCGTTTTGGCACCCGATGGGGAGCCGTATTTCGTGCAAGGGAGCTATGCGCGAGATGAGAACGGAGCGTTGATCGAGGAACCCGGCGGGATGCCGTTTCGATTATGGCGACCCCCACTCGACCCGGACCTGAACCCGGGACGCGACCCCTGGCCGGGGGTGAACAACCCCACTGATATATGGGATCTGATCGTCGAGGCCGGTAAGATCCCGGGATCGACCTCCGCGCCCAAACTCCAACCGATCGCCGCGCGTATCGTCATGCTGCAGAGCGGCATGCGCGCCCCGATGGGCGTCAAGATCAAAGGGCCGAGCCTCGAAGCACTGGAAGCGGTCGGCCTGCAAATCGAACGGTTTCTCAAAGAGGTTCCCTCCGTCGAACCCCTGGCCGTGATCGCTGACCGGCCCATCGGCAAGCCCTACCTCGAGATCGATATCGACCGAAAGGCCATCGCCCGCTACGGAATCAAGCTGCGGCAGGTGCAGGATGTCATTGAGGTCGCCATCGGAGGTAAGCGCATCACGACCACCGTCGAAGGTCGTGAGCGGTATCCCGTGCGCGTGCGCTATCTGCGCGAGTTACGTGACAGCATCGAATCCCTGGACGGAATACTGGTTGCGGCGCCGGGCGGCGCACAGATTCCCCTCATTCAACTGGCGACGATCGAGTACGTCCGAGGTCCGCAAGTCATCAAGAGCGAGGATACCTTCCTGGTGGCGTATGTGCTCTTCGACATGAAACCGGGATACGCCGAGGTCGAAGTCGTCGAGGAGGCGGACGCCTATCTCAGGGAAAAGATCGCGTCCGGCGAGTTGGAAATGCCGGCCGGCGTCAGCTTCACCTTTGCCGGCACATATGAAAACCAGGTGCGCTCGGAAAAGAGGCTGATGATCGTCCTCCCCTTGGCGCTGTTCATCATCTTCATGATCCTCTACCTGCAGTTCAAGTCGGTGATTACAACCAGCCTCGTGTTTACGGGCATCATCGTCGCCTGGTCGGGCGGGTTCATCATGATTTGGCTCTACGCCCAGCCGTGGTTTCTTGATTGGGACGTGTTCGGCACGAGCCTGCGCGAGATGTTTCAGGCTCATCCCATAAATCTGAGCGTCGCGATCTGGGTAGGGTTTCTCGCGCTGTTCGGTATCGCCTCCGACGACGGCGTCGTCATGGCCACATACCTCAACGATTCCTTCGCCGCTCGTTCACCCCAAAGCATCGACGAGATTCGCGCCGCAACGCTCAAGGCCGGCAAACGCAGGATTCGGCCCTGCCTGATGACGACGGCGACGACGATGCTCGCCCTTTTGCCCGTCCTTACATCCAAAGGGCGGGGGGCGGACATCATGGTGCCGATGGCCATCCCATCGTTCGGCGGGATGACGATCGAAATCATCACGATGCTCGTCGTGCCGGTCTTGTTTTGTGCCTACCAGGAAGTCAAGTTCAAGGCGGGGGCGAGGAACGCGCAAGCCCTAACGGTCTAGGAGATTGTTGAACAAGCCCGTTCTGGTGTGTGGTACCGGAACATGTGTTCACCGGCTTCGCGACGCTGCTCCAGAGTTGATAGGGAATCGCACCGTGGAGTAGGTCATCGAGGGTGGAGTCGACTCAATCGCTGGAATCGCTCGTCGCGGCGGGTGTCGATTTCACGATCGGCGGTAGCTCGCCGAGATAAAACGTGTCCGGGGGAGGGAACTTCGGGGCAGCGGAGGCCTGGTCGCGCTTGTAGCCGTCGGAAACCAACAACGTACACCGTTGTTGGTTGCCATCCTGATCGGTACACATCACTTCGTTGCCATGCTCGTCGATGATCCACTCGACACCTGCGCCGCGACCCGTGATCGCGACGGCGGCATAGCGCGCAGGACTATGGCGCCCATGGGCGGGATTCACAGCGTGCCGATCCTCCTTATCCATAGATTCCGGCGGGAGCACGCACCTATACCAAACCGGGCGTCCCGGCGATTCACTCGACGTCGATCCCAGGAATGTCTTCGTGCGAAACCCGAGTTCCGGCCGAATCGCGAATATGACGCGCGGATAGGGGTCGGCGACGTCTGGCTTTCCGCGATCTTCCCAATAGACCTCGGCGTTCAGTCCGGCGGCCACGATCAGTCCGGGGCCGGGCATCCAGTGACAGCTATCGACACCACCATCCTGCCAGGCTTCGTATAACACCGCGCCACGAAGATCATAGATACGGATCACGCACTGAGAATGCGCACCTCGTTTGTGGATCGCGATGATCTCACTTCCGGGGCTGCGCTCCTCGGGGAAGATGTCCGCGACCGACGCGTAAGTGACCTCGAACTCGCCTGGGACCGCGCCCGAGTCCCGCAACGTGTCGGGGATATATGATGTTTCGATCCGCTTTGTCCATATCGGGACGTCGAGATCGCCATCGAGATCAAAGGCGCAAAGTCGGCCGGCAAAGGGACTACTCTGTGCGTTGCTCCACGCCAACACAGCCAGTTTTCCTCCGCCAAGCCGGGCAGGACGATCAACAAGCGCGGCGAAGGTGATCCGTCCGTTGATTCCAGCTTCCCACGTATGCAACACACCACCAATGACGGACATCAGACTTGCCGTTGGTTCATCCGAGCCGCCTCGGATCGCATGTGGGCGCGCATTGATGTGGAATACGATGGTCAAAAAGACCGTTGCGGCGATAACGACCGACAGGCCTATCCATAGTGCGTTCGTGACAAGCAAAGGATGTCTTGCAATAGCGCGCACGCTGCACGCCCAGAGCGACGGAGTCCTTGCCTCGATCGGCTCGCGCCTTAGGAATCGCCCGATGTCTTGACCCATATCGGCTGCCGACGCATAGCGCGGGTTGCGGTCTTTCTCGAGAGCCTTCAATACGATGGTCTCAACGTCGCGCTTGAAGGTAGGATGGAGCGTTCTGAGCTTGGGAGGCTCATGCTAATTGAGGAGTAGGGGAGGCGGGTAGATCGTTGTCCCACTGATGTCATACGGCGGCACGCCCGCGAGCAGCTCGTATAGCACGACCCCGAGCGAATACACATCCGTGCGGATGTCCAGATCGTACGGATCGCCGTCGCATTGCTCGGGGCTCATGTATTGCATGGTCCCCACGAGCTGACCGACGTAGGTCTGCTGCGTCGTGATGGCCAGGTCCGCGTCGGTGCCCCGCGCGACGCCGAAGTCGATCACCTTCACGGTCCCCGACGAGTCGACAAGGACGTTCCCCGGTTTGAGGTCTCGGTGGATCACGCCTTTCTGATGACCATGGTGGACGGCGTCGCAGACGTCGATGAACAGGGTGAGGCGGGCTCGCGTGTCGAGCGCCCGGTCCTTCGCGTATTCGATGATGGTCCGGGCTTCGGGCACGAACTCCATCGCGAAGTAGGGGACGCGCTCCCCGTCCTCATCGTGCATACCGGCGCTGTAGACCTGCGCGACGTTGGGATGTCGCAGGCGCCCCAGCACCAGCGACTCGAACTGAAACCGCCTCAGCGCCGAGTGCGAGGTGACGTTGCGGTGCATGACCTTGAGCGCCACGGTCCGCTTCGGGTCGTCCTGCAGGGCTTCATAGACCGTCCCCATCCCGCCGGCCGCGATGACGCGCTTGATCGTGAATGCACCGATCCGCTGCCCGATGCGCCGGTTCGCCGCCGCGAGAAGATCCGCCTGCCAATCGACGCGCGGGCGATCGGCCGGTCGCATGAACGCATCATCCGCGCGGGCGTCGTGCGCGAGCAGCGAGAGGACATCCGCACGGAGTTCCTCTTTACCCGCACACGCCTCGGCCACGAAGGCGTTACGTTCCAGCGGATCGCGTCCGCGAAAATCTTCCGGGCACGATCGCGCATGGGGTCGTCTTTCATTCGTCACTCAACGCGCGGTGCAGCCAAGCCCGCGCGTACCGCCAATCGCTGTCCACGGTCCGCGGCGAGACCCCGAGGGCTTCGGCGGTCTCTTCGCCCGTCATTCCGACGAAGTAGCGGAGCATGACGACGCGGGCCTCGCGTGGGAACTCCCGTTCGAGACGATCGAGCGCCTCGTCGATGTCCAGCATCTCGCCCGGATCGGGGCCGTCCGCACCTACGTTGTCGGGCAGGGACATCGTGGGTCCGTCGCCGCCGCGCTTCCGTCTTGTCCTTCTACGTGCGTCATCCACACGGATACGGCGCATCGCTTTCGCCGCCGCGGCGAAAAAATGTCTGCGGTTCTCCCATTTGACCGGTGCGCCGCCCGTCAAGCGAAGGTAGGCCTCGTGCACCAGGGCCGTGGGTTGGAGGGTTCGCCCGGGCGACTCCGCCGCCATTTGCTTCCCGGCCATCGCGCGCAGCTCCGCGTAGACGGCCTGCCACAGCCGTTCTTCGGCAGCGTCGTCCCCACGCGCGGCGCCGGCGAGCAGTTCGGTAATGTGCGTCTGAACTGAATCGGGCATGAGGCTCCTCCCCAGACACGCGGACCATGGGACCGCAAGCCCATTGTGCCAACGCAGTGCCTCAAAGTCAAGAGGTGCTTCAAGTCTACTGTTCCGAGTTTTTCTCTGCGCTCCGGTTGGGTGTTTGTCGCATGGAGGGATGAAAAACGATCCTGGGACGCGGGCTCCAGCCCGCTGGGATGTTTGTTTTCGGAGGTACGCGACTGCCATCGAAACTGACGGCGGGCTGTGGGCCGGGGCGCCTTTGGTTCCGGGTATGCCAGTACCTCACAACGAGGGCACGTTTCGGTTTCGCGCCCTTTTTTATTGCGCTGAGACGGCCGCTTTGTCGCATGTGTATCAGGTGGTTCGCCGGACGGGTGCGTACCCCTCGGCGACTCGCCAAGTTGGACTCTCTAAAAGGATGGGACGATGCTACTCAGAAAACTCGCGATGTTGGCAGTTGTGCTCCTGATGTTTTGCGTACCGCTCGCACATGGACAGAGCACGTGGAACGACAATTTCGAGGACGGCGTGATCAACCCCACGCTATGGGCTTGGGCCGGTGAGAGGTTCGGAATCGGAGGATGTGGCGCCGGGAGTTGGGACTGGTCACATGAAGAGATCGTTGCCCCAGACGGCTACTTGAGCATGCGCGTCTGGGGACCGACATCGGCGAACACGTTCGGCGGGCAAGCATGGGTTCGCACGCTGTTCGATTACAACGACGGTGGGAACCACATCATCAACTTCCGCTGGGGAGCGGAGGTCAACGCAACGCACATTGACAGTTACGCGATTCAGATAACCGACGGGACCAATCCTGTGTGTGAGCTGTTTTGGTACAATAACCACGATGTCCCCATCGATGGACCGACATGGAAAAACCTGTACGCACAATGGAACCAGCCTGATATGGACCCCTCAGACTGGTCCATTCACATCGATGGGACGAGCAACACAGCGACTCTTTTCGATGGGCCGGACCTCACGGGCGTGATCATTGGTAGCAAGGCGCTCCCCACCGACCAAGCCTGGTACGTTAGATTCATTCACCAGGACGGCACGAGTTCGGGATTCCCCGCGGGCGACAACCTCTTGAATCTGTACGACTTCTGCTCCGCGCCCACCACAGAGAATGGTCCTTGTGAGACTGACTGCTCGGAACTCGACGACGATTGTAGCATGGGTACCTGCATCCTAGGAATGCGTATGTGTGCGGCGATGCCCGTAAACGAGGGCGGTTCGTGCGACGACGGCAACCTGTGTACGCTAGATGATGCCTGCAACGCCGGGACGTGCCTTGGCGCGCTCGTCGATTGCTCTGTGCTGAATGGGGAGTGCACTCTTGGCGTATGCAATCCAGCAGATGGCGTCTGTTTGACCGCTGCGATCAATGAGGGCGGGGTCTGTGATGATGGAGGCCTATGCACGGAAGGCGACGTTTGCGCTGCCGGGACATGTCTTGGAACCCTGTTGGATTGCTCCGGCCTCGACGACGAATGCAATGAAGGCGCGTGCGTGCAGGAAACGGGTGATTGCTTCGCAGTCCCAATCAACGATGGGATTTGCTGCTCTGACGACGATCAGTGCACGGAGAGTGACATGTGCAACAGTGGTGTGTGCATGGGAGACCTGAGCCCGGTGTGCGTGTATGGTGACATCACTTCGCCCGCCGACGCATGCGTGGGCAACTGCACGGGCGTCCTAGCCGACGTCGATTTTGACGATATCCTCGCAGTGCTGGAGGCATTTGCCGGGAACTCGGGTTGTTCCAACCCATGCGCGCCATAGGTTGCGATCACGATTACCCGAAGTGCGGAACACGAGAGACTCGCGATTGACATCGCTCCAAACACAGGGGCTTGAACAGGGAGACATGCATGCCCGCACCCATTTCAAGACTGGCCATCGCATCATCGCTGGCCATGTGCGGCGTGGTCATCGCAGCGCTAGCGGCCCCGTCGGCGCCCGGCCCCTGGGCTGATCGCCACCGACGCGACTCCCAGGCGAGACTCGCTCAAGCCCCACCTCGTTTTTCTTGATCCAACTGTTGGGCCGGGCCAACGGCGACGGGCGATCGCGGCGGATCCACCGTTGCCTGCACGTCCGGACGTTCGAAGTCGTCCGCGTCCGAGCGCCGCGGCCGGTATCCATCCCGGCGGCGCCCCCATTTTCGCTCGCCGATTCGGGTCGGTCTGGTCGATGATGGCCGGAGGCAGAAAACTGCTGCTCGATATTGGCACTGGCACTGGCAAGCCAGTTCGCTGGGCCGGCTTGCCGGCCGGTATGACCGGCTTGCC
>JADFHG010000100.1 GCA_022567365.1 Planctomycetota bacterium
CCCGAATCGTCCAAAAGCTGCACGAGAAGACCCGCGAGATCCTGCGGCAGGCCGACGATACCTGTGCCCGTCAGCTCGGCCTCGACCAAAATGCGCGGCGTATGCATGCAAAACTGGTCACGCAGGGCGAGCGCACCGGGCGTCTCGCGGCGATCATGCGGACCATACTCGACCGCGTCGAGCAACGAACCCCCCTCGATCATGGCGAACAACGCGCCGATTCCCTACGAACCACCGGGCGTATCGGCACGCAGGCGTCCGTCCCGGTCGGCGCGATTCCCCTAGCGCCCCGACCGATCTCGGCTCCCCTCCGCGCGAGCAGGCTCGAGGGTTTGCTCGCACAGAGTAGGGAAAGCCTCTCCGACCTGCGTACGCTCGTCCGCGCCACGAGCGAGGTCAGGTCCAAGTCCGCACCTGCCCACGGCTCCGATCCTCATTCGGTACCGACGAAAGCCCTACACGGGGAAACGCCGGAAATCCCCGAAGACGACCAAACGGCGAGGCTCGCCCGTGAGGTGCAGGATCTCGCACGCATGTTCGACTCCGCGCCCGTCGCGGCGCCCTGATCCACGCGATCCTCTGCTCGAGGTGCGGGTCGCGGGAGACGCACATCACGAGGGCGCGGCGGCCGACGCGGTGTCACAAGTGCTGCTCGTACGGGGGGCGTTCAAGGACGCGGAGGCGCGAGATTGCCGAGATTGACATGGACGAGACTCTCCGAGAGCTGGGCCAGGGTGACAGCATACTGGTGCGGAGCATCTTTGAAGCGAGAGTTCAGGTCGTACGGATCGAGATCCAGCCGGGTGAGCGGCAATACTCGATTCGCCACGTTTCGTCGCTCGTTTCTTGCCAGTGTTGGGGTGTAGGCGGGGCTAGCGACACCATCTAGTAGCGATAACTCGTCAGCGATTAGTCTTATGCGCAACAACTGTGCCCGGCCCTTTTCCGTCAGCTTCGGCGGTCTACGCGCCAAGCGGATCGCGCGGCCCACGAAGCCTCATCTTCGATCCGCGCTCATCGCCACGCACAACCGCATGTGAACGGCGCCGTGGGGCTCGGCGGCTGATGCCCGATCCGGGCGAGGCTCCTGCAAGAACGCTTGCCCTTCGGGGGCGACAGGTCGCGACGTTTTTTTTGAAACCGCCGGCCGATCGGCGCGTCTAAGAATACATCGGTTGGATGACGTGCGCGGGCACGCGGGACGTGTTTGTTGGAGGAAGACCTATGTTGAGGCGAATCAGTCTGTGGTGTCTGTGTGGTGCGGTGTTGACCGCCGCAGCCGCGAATACCGACGGTCAAACGATCATTCCCGACGCTCGTTCGATGCCACCGCATCCGCATCCGCATCCCCACCCGCGCCCGCATCCGCGCCCGTGGCCGAGACCCCCGCAGCGGGGCGTCCATCTCGAGGTCAAACGGCACGCGATCACCACGTCGATCGTGGATGGAGTCGCCGTGACCGACGTCGATCAGGTCTTCCACAACCCGTATTCCTACACGATCGAGGGCACCTATATCTTCCCGCTCGCGGATGACGTCGCCCTCAGCCGGTTCTCCATGTTCGTCAACGGCAAGGAGATCGAAGGCCGCCTGCTCTCGACCGAACAGGCCCGCCGCGAGTATGAATCCATCGTCAGGCGGATGCGCGACCCCGCCCTGCTCGAATACGTGGGCACGCGGATGTTCAAGGCCCAAATCGCGCCGATCAATCCAAAATCCGACGTCCGCGTCCGCTTGTCATACACGCAAATGCTAAAGCTGAGCAACGGACTCGTGCGCTACCGCTATCCCTTGAACACGCAAAAGCACACGCCGACCCCGACCGGCGAGCTTACCGTGGTCATCAACATCGAGAGCAAGGTTCCGATCAAGAGCGTGTTCAGCGCGTCGCACAAGATGGCGATCGTGCGCAAGGACGACCACCACGCCAGCGCCAGCCTCGAGGCCCGCAACGTCCGCGCCGACCGCGACCTCGACCTGTTCTACGCCCTGAGCGACAAGGAATTCGGAATGACCGTCCTGACCTACCGCGAGGACGGTGGCGATGGCTTCTTCCTGGCCCGCATCTCGCCGCCGGCCGGCACCAAACCCGGCGACGTCATGCCCAAGGACATCACCTTCGTCGTGGATACGTCCGGCAGCATGTCCGGGGAAAAAATGCGCCAAGCCCGCGAAGCGCTGAAGTATTGCCTCGCAAACCTGGGTGCGGAGGACCGCTTCAACATCGTCTCGTTCTCGCATGAGCCGGTCAGCTTCACCAATGGCCTCCTACCGGCCACGTCGGAAAACACCGAGTCCGCGCGGAAGTTTGTCGATGGTTTGCGCGGCAACGGCGGCACGAATATCAACGACGCGCTGCTGACCGCGCTCGCCGCCGCGCCGACGGATGACACGACCCGACCCTATTTGATCGTATTTCTCACCGACGGCGAGCCGACGATCGGCGTCACCGACCCGCAGGAGATCCTGAAAAACGTCGCCGCCAAGAACACCGCCCGCGTGAGGCTCTTCGTCTTCGGCGTGGGCCACGACGTGAACACGCACCTGCTCGATCTGCTGGCCGAGCAGAATCGCGGCTCGCGGGATTACGTCGCGCCCGACGAGGATCTGGAGCTGACGCTGTCGAGCTTCTACCGCAAGGTGGCGGAGCCGGTGCTGGCCGATCTGTCCCTCGGTTTCGGCGAGTTGGGCGAATACGACCTGTTCCCGCCCAAACTCACCGACCTCTTCGCCGGAACTGAACTCGTCGTCGTGGGGCGCTACCGAAACCCGGGAGCGCGGGCCGTCGAGCTGACCGGCACCCGTCGCGGCGGCAAGGAACGATTCGTCTATGAGACCAAGTTCACCGCCGACAATCGCGACGCGGACTTTCTGCCGAGGCTTTGGGCGACGCGCAAGGTCGGCTATCTGCTCGACGAGATTCGCCTGCACGGCGAGAACAAAGAACTTAAAGACACGGTCGTGGAGCTCGCCACGAAGTACGGAATCGTCACGCCGTATACGTCGTACCTCGTCACCGAACCGGGGCAGGTGGCGATGAACCATCCGTGGCTAGACCAATTTCAGGTCGCGCCGGCGCCGGGTGGCGGGACCATCCATATGCCGCGAGGCAGAGGCTCGTCCAGGAAAGCAAAGCGGCGGGCGTCCGGAGGCCGAGCCCAGGACACCTTTTCCGGCTCAGGCGGTGCCTCCGTTGCCGTTTCCGAATCCACACAATTGCTGATGCTCGGCGATGCCGCTGATCTCGCTGAGGCCAGCGATGCCTTTGGCGGCGACGAGCGCAAGAAGGGCGAAGCGGGCCAACGAAAGATCGAGCGGGTCGGCACCAGGACGTTCTACCTGAAGGACGGACGATGGGTCGATGCGTCGTACGAGGACGGCAAAGAGACGACCAAGGTCGAGCTTTTCTCCGAGGCCTACTTCGAGCTTGTCCGCAAGCACAAGGAACTGGCCAAGTGCTTCGCCCTCGGCGATCGTGTCGTCGTCGTCATCGACGGCACGACGTACGAGACGGTCCTACCGAAAGAGGAAGACGATTGAACATCGCCCACGAGCCTGTTCAAGAAAGACCAGGTAGCGTCTGCTCCCCGTGGTGGACGTAGCGCTCGAGACCGCGATCGCAGGCCTACGGCCGCCACGGGGGGCGGCCGCTACGAATTGGTCGAATGCGCTCCAACCGAGCCGCGGGCTTGAAGCCCGCGCGGACGTTCGTGCATGAAGGAGCATCGCACGAAGTCCGTGACTCCGCGCAAGCTGAAGCATGCGGCTCAGGTCGTTGTGGAACTTGTGCAGCCCATCGTCGCCGCCGGCTCAAAACTCGACGAATGAAAACGCCGCGTGTAGCGCGAGGACCGCGAGCGATGCCCAGAATATGGCGAGCCCGACGTCGCGGCTGACGTCGACCGCTGAGTGCTTGGCACGCGATCCGATCGAATAGGCCAGCGCCGCGATGACCACCCCGCTGCTCGTCATCTTCGCGATCATCCACCCCGTGCCGATCGGAAACGTGACATAGCTCGGCATGATCGTCGCGAAGAAATTGTTGCGAAACATCGCGATCGTCGCCTCGTCCGACGTCATCAAGAACGCAACGAGCGCCGCGTAGCTGTTCGCGAGGTAGGCAATGAGCGTCAGCACCGGGCAGCCGACGACCAGCGCGACGACGATATTTCCGTAGAGATAATAGCGCGGGCGGGCGGAGAAACTCCGCATGGCCTCGAACTGGTGGGTCAAACGCCTCGCGCCGACGTCCGCGGCGACCGCCGCCCCGCATTTGCCGGCGATCAACAGCGAAACCAGCACCGGTCCCAGAACGCGATAGGTGCTGTAGCCCGCCGCGGCGAGGAACTCCTCGGTGAGCAGCGGAACGGTCACTTCGGCATAGGGCATCTGCGAAAACCCGAACAGCACCGTGACAAACCCGAGCATCGCCCCCGCAATCGCGACATAGACGGCCGTCGTGCCGAAGAGCACCATCCGCAAATAGTGCCACAGATAGCGCAGCTTCCAGCGTGGTCGCCGCCACCCACAAAACGGTGCGACGACCGCGTCCGCAGCCGCCACGACCACGCGACCGGGTTCTTCGAGCAGCCCGAGCATTCGCTCGATTCCGGCGCCGCGCCGCTGGCCGTTCGCTTTTTGTTCCACTGAAGACGGGGTCGCAGGCTGCGACCGACCGAAATACTCTCTCAGCGCGGCTTCATCGATTTCACGAAGCGTGCCCTCTTCGGCGTCGAGGAGTACGAGTCGCGGTCGGTGCGGCAGAAAGGGCGCGAAATCGTGCGTGACGACGACAACGGTCTTGCCGGATTCGCGATGGGTACGCGCGATCAATTCGGCGACGTTTCGCGACCGGTAGGGATCGAGGCCCGTGGTCGGCTCGTCGAACAGGAGCACGGCCGGCTCCACCGCCATCGTCCGCGCAAGTGCCACTCGTTGGCGCTCTCCGCCGCTCAGGTCGCTGATGCGCGACCGGTTGGGCACGCCCAGCTCGCCGAGGCGCCGCTCGGCTTCTGCGCGCGGGGTCTCGCGCTGCGCCGCGCGATCCTCACCATTCGGACTTGCGCCCCGATGGTCGATCGCGAAACACACGTTGTCGACGGGGGAAAGCTCATCAAAAAGGGCGAGCGTCTGGAATACCATGCCGACGCGGGGTCGTTCGCCCTTGTCCGAAGGCGGCGGCAGCACACGGATCGACCCGGTCACGCGGCACTCACCATCGCGGCGCTCCCCGAATCGGCCGATGAGCGTAAGAAGCGTCGATTTCCCCGAGCCGCTGGCCCCGACGAGCAGCAGGAACTCCCCGTGGGCCACGTCAAGATTCGCCCGATTGAGCAGCCGCCGACCGTCCGGCAGCGTGACCGTAAGGCCTTTAATCGACAACGCGATGTGCGTATCAGCCGACGAGGTCACCGCGCCGCACCCCGCGGGGTGGCCACGAGTTTCGCATCCGCAGCGAGCATTGGCGATTCTTCATCGCGCGTGGCCAGTGTGACCCAGGCGACGTCGCGCCGAAGCGCGATCGACCGGACAAGGTGCACGACCTCCGGTCTTGTGACGCCCTGCTCGTCGATCAGGCACATCGCGGCCACGCTCCGCGCGGTCGGTGCGAATAGATCGACGAATCGATACACCTCCGCCTGAATGCGGGGCGATTCGAGAAGCTCGGCCCGAATAAACTCGGCCGTGCGCGGGTTCTCGGAAACGGCCTCGCGGTATACGTCGGCCAGGAGATTCCGCAGCTCTTCGTCGTCGCGCACCTGCCGGCCCAGCTTGGTCAGTTGCGCCATGAGGGCGGGGTCGTCGAGGGCGGCGCTCCACGTCCGTTGTAGCGCGGCGCGCATCTCGGCCTTGTCCTTTTCCGGCATGTCGGCCAGGTATTGAGTCAGCCAATCCAGCATCTGGCGAAATGCCTTTTCGTTTCTCCCGCGAAAAACGCTCCATGCGATCGAGCCTTTGGGGGCGTCGCCGATCGCCTCCTCCATCAGCCGTCCGAGCACCGGCGTCAGGTGGCGTTGAAGGATGGGCGAGAGTCGATTATAGATTCGCGGCCAGCGCTCGGTCAGCTCGCTTCCGTGCGTCCTCGCGATTTGCCATATCGCGTCCTCGCGGTTTCTGAGCGCCGCCTCGAGGTCGTTCGAGATTACGTCGAGGTAGCCCGAGGCCAACTCCTTGGCGATCGGTTTCCAAGCCGAGAGGATCTCGGCCTCGCGATCGCGCCATGCCCGCGCGATGCGCTCGGCCGCCCGGCTCTGTATGCGCGGCGGAAGGAGCGCGTTGAGTGCGTCCTCGGCGGTCAGCGGCGTGCGCCAGTTTTGCGCGGTCGTCGATTCAGTTAGCCCGGCGAACCGAGCGGGAGTGATCGCCAGCAGCACGCGCCCGGCGTCTTCGTCCACGGCGGACACCTCCCCGATGCGCCGCAGCCCCGCTTCGCCCGTCGTGAACACACCGTCGCCGATCGACAGCCCATGGTCCGGTTCCACCACAAGCTCGATCGTAACGGTCTCTCTCGTCGCGCGGGCGCGCACGCTGCTAATCGACGCGGCGACGGTCCACCCACCGGCCAGCCACACGCCGGTCCCGAGCACAATCACCGCGAGTCGCCCTGCCGAGAGTCGTTGCATAACGGTCAACCTTATCACCGGTCGACGCTGACCGCGAGCACTCCGACGCCGCGCGAGCGCCGAGTAGCGGCGCCACGATGCGCGGGCAGCAATAACACTGGACTTGGTCAACGCAGCGAGCGGCAGGCCGCCGGCAAACTGGCTTTGCCAGGCCTGCGCGATCATTCCGTCTCACAGGACCAAGCTGCGCGCGCAGGCGGGCCGGTCCGTCGCCGATGGACGCCCAGGCTATTGGCCTGTGCCCCACCGCGTACAACGGCCTATTCGGGCGAATTGCCACCGCAAATGTACGAAACCGTACGATTACTCGTTGACCGTAGCCCTCGACTGATCTTCGTGCCTACACTTTCGTGTCCGTCCGCCGGCCGACCGTGCGCCGGCACCAGCGCGAGACCGAGCTATGCACGAATCCTAAATGCGGCGTGTTCCCGCATTGATGACACCCTCACACAGCGGAGCATTCTGATGAAACGCACATACTTGACGCCGACCGTTCTGTCTTCAATGTTCATCGCCACTGTCGCGCTCGCACAGGACGGTCCGAAGACCGATCGCGTCGATATTCTCCCGGAGGGTCGCACGCCTCCGCCCTCGCAGCAGCAAGAACCGGATGTCCGCCAAGCCCTAAACCGACAAGTCGATATCGACTGGGACGAAGTCGCGTTCGAGGACGTCGTCGATTGGCTTCGCGACAAGACCGGATTGAACGTCATCGTTCGGTGGCCCGCGATTCGCGACGAGGGCGTGCAGGAGGACTCAGCCGTTTCATTGCGCTTGACCGATGTCCCCATTTGGCAGGTGCTCAACGAAACGGTCCGGCAGATCGCCGACTTCGGGCGTGTTCGCTACCAGGGGTGGCGGCGCACGCTGATCATCTCGTCGCGGCATGATTTCGATCGCGACCTTCCGCTCCGAGTCGCGAACGTGGCCGACCTGATCATCCCCATACCCGACTTCGGATCGAGTGCGCCGCGTGTTGACATTGCCCAAGTGCAGGCAGGATCGGGCGGCGGCGGCGCGTCAGCACTGGTCTCGCCGGGCGGTGACGAGGGCGACGGCGGTGAAGCCGCGAAACGTTCGGAAACCGAGCAACTCGATCAACTGATCGCCGTCATTCTCGCCACGACCGCACCTGAAGTTACGGATGATGAACGCCTGGCCATCGTCGGTTTTGGGCGGCTGCTCGTCGTCCGCGCGCCGATCGAGGTCCATGAGGCCATCGGTGGTACCTTTGTGCGCGACTGAATTCACCACTCGCAAAAGGCACGCGAATTCACTACTTCATGCAAGTGGCTCAGCCCGGATTGTCGGTCGGGCCTTGCACATGCTCAACGAACTCGCGCGTACGGCTACGCCGAAGCGGTGAGCCGCCCACACCGAGTTCGTGCGAGGTGAAGCCTATTCGGCGCATAGCTCCACGAGGATCTCCTGATCGAGTTCGATAATAACGGGTGCGCGGTTGCCACTTGCGGCCCCGGCGTCACCGAGTGCAATTGAGAACACATGTTCGCAACCTCCGGCGACAACGGTCAACTCGAACTGATCGGGCGGCGGAATCTCAGGACCCGGGAAGGTCGTGCGGTGGGCTTCACCATCAGGCCAATCAGTCCAAGTGTCGACACCAAACGGTGTTTGCGTCGACCCAATCCAGGCATATGAAAACTCGAGGCCGAATTGTCCGGGCTCTCCGGAAAAAGGATAGTCATCGGTCCCCTCAAATCGAAATTCGCGTGTTCTATCCAATTCGCGCCCATCAAGGAAAACGGCCCCCGAAACCGCAAAGTCGCTCAGGGGCTCGCCAGTCTCCGCGTTTGTGATTTGGCCTTTGATGGTAACCCGATTCCAGTAGTCTCCGTGGATACACCCCGAGCCAGCGCCGAATTGCGATACGACCAGAACAAGAGCAGTCAACGGCAGCGGACATGGGCGGCTTGAGTTGTCCGTGCGGCAAGCGACCGTTCCAGAAAAATGTTCATCAACGTTTACCCAACACATGATGTTTTTCTACCTAGTCATCCGGTTTGTGATTACAGACCGTTATCGTACCAAGGGTACGGCTCGATTCAAGCAAAATGCACTGTCGAGTAATGCGACGTCGCGGACCGATGTTTGTTTCGACCCAGCACGTTGGCGTACCTATACCGAGCCAGCGGCTCCTTGAACTCGAAGATCCAGTTTGCGCTCGCACCCGAAGGGAGCGCATCTGACCGGTCTATTCGCGGCAATCTTGCCGTTGGCTAAGGATTGGTTATCTTCGGCGCGTGCGCGCGAATGCCGACGACATCGTGGAGATCAACCCGACCCTTGCCATACCGCGCGCCGAACTGCGATTCGTCTGCAGTCGAAGCCCCGGTCCCGGCGGTCAAAACGTCAACAAGGTGAATACGCGCGTCACACTACACTTCGACGTGGCCACCTCACCATTACTGACGGAAGCCCAACGGGCGCGGATTCTCGACAAGCTGAGCACGCGCATCGACCGATCCGGCGTCCTCCGCGTCGTGTCGTCGCGCCATCGGACCCAGATCGCCAATCGCCGGGCCGTCGTCCAACGATTCGCGGAATTGCTGGCCGACGCACTCCTGCGACCAAAGCCACGCAAGCAAACGCGCGTATCTAAAGGAGCGATCGCTCGCCGTCTTGAAACCAAGGCCCAGCGCTCCGCCGTGAAACGCCTGCGGGGCGTGCGCCCGTCGCCTGACGAATAGGGCGGAAGCGATTTCCCGATTTCGTATGGCGGATCCACCCACATTCGCAACACGCCAAACGGCGAGAGATCGCGCGGGCTGAAGCCCGCGGCTCAGAACGCAGAACCGGGAAATGCTCTAGGTCCGCGCGGCCGCGCGGCTCATCATCGGGGCGTCTTCGGGTCGGATAGCAAGGGCAGTTCGATCCCGTCGGTCTTGGGCCGTCGCGGCCCCGGCTTTGCGCTTCAGGATGACTTGCCGCCGCCGCAC
>JADFHG010000578.1 GCA_022567365.1 Planctomycetota bacterium
TCCCGGCGACGATCGCCCGCAATCACGACAAACCCTAACATATACCGAACAAAACGGCGTGTCAAGTGCTTATTCGGCATCCGCCCCGCAGCGTTCTTGGCATGGCTTGGCCGCTGCCCCGGCCTTCCGGGGAGTCGGCGGCGGCCGACCCGGTTTGTTTGGTATACTGACCGCATGCACGCGGTATCGATCCTCCAGGCCGTACTTCACGAATTGGACGCGGGGCGCAAGGTCGCGCTCGGTGTGATTGTGGCCACGAAGGGCTCCACCCCTCAACCGGCCGGCGTGATGGTGTGCGTCGACGAGGCGGCGCGCATGACCGGCACGCTCGGCGGCGGTTGCATCGAGGCCGACGTTCGCCGAAAGGCCCACCAATTGCTCGCCGAGGGGCGGTGTGAGATCGTGGATTTCACGTTGGACGGCGACTTCGGATACGACGACGGAATGATCTGCGGCGGGCGGATCGACGTCGCGATTTGCGCGCTCGGTTCCGAAGACGACAGGACGCCGTACCGCGAAGTCGTCGGTCATCTGCTCGCCGGTCGAACGGCGACCCTGCCCGTTCGCATCAAGACGGGCGACGAGTCCGTGATGTATCGCATTCACCTCGAAGCCGAACCCCAACTGATCATCGCGGGTGCGGGCCATATCAGTCGAGTCCTCGTGCGGATCATGGTGCCGCTGGGTTTTGGCGTGCATGTGATCGACGATCGGGCGGAGTATGCCAACGCGGAGCGTTTCCCACCGCCCGTACACTGCCACGTCGGTGACATCGCTGCGGCACTCTCGGATTTCGACGTAGGCGAGCGAACGTACGTCGTCATCGTCACGCGAGGCCACCGACACGACGAAGCAGCGCTCGAGGCGATCCTCGGCGAACCGGCGCGCTACATCGGAATGATCGGCAGCCGACGAAAGATCGGGGTCGTTTTCGATGGTCTTCGCCACCGTGGGGCGACAGAGGAGCGGATCGCCAGGGTGCACGCGCCGATCGGACTCGAAATCGGGGCGGTAACGACGGAAGAGATCGCGGTGAGCATCGCGGCACAGCTCGTATCGGTCCGCCGCGAGGTCCACGCCAATGTCGTCGAAGGACCGATACCCGTGCCTAGTGAACCCTGATGCCGCCCGCGACCCGAACCACTCGAATCCGGGCGATCGTCCCCGCGGCCGGTGCCGGGCGGCGGATGGGGCGGGCCAAACAGACCCTTGCCTATGGAAGCTCCACCATGGTCGCCACGGTCGTCAATGCACTGCTGGACGTGCCGGTAGACGGCGTTGTCGTGGTCACACGGGCTGAGCTTGTGGAGGCCTCGCGCTTGCCGGATGACCCGCGTGTGGTCGTGGCGTTTAACGAGGATCCGTCCGCGCAGATGATCGATTCCGTCCGAATTGGTCTGCGCGCGTTGTCTGGTTTGGACAAAGGCGCGACCGAGCAAACAACCGGGCAAACAACCGGGCAAGCGACCGGGATCCCGTGTATGGCTCCGATTGCGGACCGAAACGACGCGCAAACGGTGGATGGGATCATGGTGGTTCCGGCCGACATGCCAATGATCCGGGTCGATTCCTACCGGAGGTGCGTTGCGGAGTTCTCCAGGGATCCGAGCCGCCTGGTGATCGGTGCGTACGGCTCGCGCCGGGGGCATCCGATGATCATTCCGGCGGCGATGATCGACGAAATCGGCGGTCTCTCCGGCGGTCTCAACGAATTACCCCGTCGGTTTCCCAACCTCGTCCGCGAGGTGGCGGTTGACGACGCCGGCGTGGTCCGCGACGTGGACACGCGAGAGGATTATGAAGAACTAACGGGTGGCTGATTCGCGGCCGGCTGCCATGGCCAAGCCGCGGGTGCGGGCAGGTTCGGTGCCCGTGGGACGCTCGATCCAACATGCCTGCGCTTCGCTTAGCAGCCTGTTGAAGAACTCGTATTCCCGTGATCTGACCTAACCACACCCCTTGTCACCGGCATGGAAGGGTGATTGCGCCGCCCACAAGGGGCGACGTTACAGTTTTTCAACGGGCTGTTAGCCCATGCCACCCAGCCGCATGGGTGGGCGTT
>JADFHG010000579.1 GCA_022567365.1 Planctomycetota bacterium
ATTATCGGACGTAGTTGTACCGATTCCGATACGTTCCGACGCCGGAAGCCCATAATGAGCACCAAAAGATGGGCGGCGACGGGCGCATCAGGCGTCGCGCCGGTAACTGAGCTTTGGGAAGTTTTTCCGGTGTCCACGCCCCGGCCACAACGGGGATCCAGGCAAATTCCCGTGCTTATCGGCCCGTGAATCCAGGCGGGCCACCCTTCCCAAGTCGCACGAAGCCGCATTCATTCGCATACACCGGTCGTCAGTGTCATGGACGTGTCCATAATGGTGCGGGCGCTATGCCGTCGCCGCCGCTTCTTTTCGGGGAACACGGGACGTTAAGACTGCGTCGTCTCCCGGGTTCGCGTAGATGTAGCGATGCTTGAACTGCTCGTTCGCGGATCCGCGCTCGTGTTGTCGGTCGGCGTCGTGGCGGGCGAGCGTTCCAGCGGCCAGGACGTTGACCACGATCGGCCCGAGACGGCCGGACTTTCGCTTCGAGGCATACTCGATATTGACCTCGCCCAACGCGCGGTCCATCTCATCAGCGATCGAATCGACCGCGCGCGCGGGTTGATCGACGTGCAGCCGATAAAACGGTGGTTCGTCCCATACCGGTGCAATGACGAACGTGGTGATCGAGGTGCCAAGGCCGCGGCACGCGCGATCGAACGCGAGCACGACCTGCCTTTCGGTCAGCTTTTCCCCGGTGATGCTGCTCGAATATGCGCCGCGATTCAGAAACTCGATCACCGGGGCCAACCCTTCGTATCGGGCGACGCGCACATGGTCGCCGATGTCATACCGGTAGAACCCGGAGGCGGTCGTCATGAGTACGCGATACTCCGCCCCGACCGTCAGCTCGTGACACCGGTAAACCGTTCCGCTGTCGTCGCGGCCCGATGCCGCGTCCACGAATTCGAAGAAGCACCCCTCGACGTCGAGGACGCCGGCCGGATCACCGTCGCGCAAGCAAACCGACACCCGCCCTTCGGTGGCGATAAGCCCGATGTCGCGCACGGGTGCGTCGCCGAAATATCGGGGAAAGTCCTGAAGGTGCAGCCGCATCGAGCCGGCCGTCCAATTAGCCAGCAACGCCAGGCGCCAATAATGGCGCGGCAAGAGTGCACCGAAGTGTCTGATGCTCCGGTCGAGCCGCGCCGCGGTGGAAGGGTCGGGCGACAGGTGGCGCCGCAATGTTTCGGTCACCGCGTCGGGGATCTCGCCTGGCGCACTCAGCGTGCCGTCATGCACGTCGCGAACCAGCCGCGCGGCGTGCGATTCGGCGGATCGGGCGAGCCTTAGCTGCGTCGCCGGGCTCGCGGTCACCATGAAGCCGACGTCCTTGGGGACCGCGAAGCGCATCATCGTGTAATACCGCGCTTCGGGGTCGGAGACCATCGCGACGCACGACGGAACCGCGTAGTATTTGCGGACGAGCCTTTTCTGCGACGCTCCCAGGAGTCCGGAGATGGACCCACACGGGACGCCCGTTTCCGTTCGTCGCTCGTCCGCGGGCGACACCGTCTGCAGGAGTGATCGCATCACCGCTTCCGGATGATCGAGAAGCGCTTTGACGCCGAACACGTTCCACCCGCGTCGAGTCGTATTGACGACCTGCCGCGTCACCGGCACGTACTTCGGTTTGTCCGTGCTTCCGCTCGTCATCGCGAACATGAGCACGCGCTGGCGCCGCCCCAACAGCGCGTTTACCTCGCCGGCCATGACACGATCCACATAGGGGCGAATGTCTTCGTAGGTTTGGATGGGCACGCTCTGGACGAATTCGTCATAGGTTCGGATTTTGGCGAATCCGTGTGCCCGCCCGAAGTCGCTGTCGGCGTTGAGTGCGAGCTGCCGTCTCAACAAGCGCTCCTGTACGCGGGCGGCGTCGCGGGCGGCGCGCATGAATCGGCGCAGCAGGGCCGCCGCATGGTGCCGTGCGCCGGCACCCAGCAGTCGATCCGCAAGTGACGTGTTCCCCATTGGGATTACTCCGCAGCAGGCTAAATCGCCGTAGTGCGCGGCACGGGCCTTGGTGGAATCGAAACGGCTTCCGGTGACCCGAGCG
>JADFHG010000580.1 GCA_022567365.1 Planctomycetota bacterium
GACCGCGTCGACATCCTACCGTAAGCGTCTCCGCGTATTGAGCGCATTTGGCCTATGGAAATTGCGGCGCACGGTTTTCCGCACGAAGCACTGCTCGCCCTGACGTCGGCGACGGCCGCCATCAATTCAACGCTCGATTCGAGCACCGTCTTCGAGCGTATCGCCCAGTGGGCCGCTTCGGTCATGCGGGCCGAAGCGAGCAGCGTTCTCGCGTTCGACGAGAAACGCAACAAGCTCGTGTTTCTCGCCGCGGTCGGCGCGAGCGGACCCAGCCTGGCAGGCAGGGAGTTCGACGCGGACAAGGGGATCGCAGGCCGCGCACTGCAGACCGGCGAGGTTCAAAACATTCCGGACGTCGCCGCATCGTCCGACTTCTTCGAGGGCATCGACAGCCTCAGCGCGTTCAAGACGCGCGGCCTGCTTGCCGCGCCGATGGTCTGCCAGTCGGGCACGGTCGGGGTCGTCGAGGTGCTCAACCGCAAGGACGGCGGTTCCTTTTCGGCGACCGACGTGGAACTATTGAAGACCTTCGCGAATCTGTCCGCGGCGGCGGCCCGCAACGCGCTCACGCACGAGAACCTCAAGAAGCAGAACCGCGCGCTTCGCGAGAGCGCCATGACCGACGCGGATATCATCGGGTCGTCGGGCGCCGTCAAGGAGATGCTCGACCTCGCGGATCGCGTCGCGCCGACCAACGCCACCGTCCTGCTACTCGGTGAGACGGGGACCGGCAAGGAGGTGCTCGCGAGATATATCCACAATGCGTCGCGCCGCGCGGAGAATGCGTTGATCGCCGTCAACTGCGCCGCGCTTCCCGAGACGCTACTCGAGAGCGAGCTCTTCGGCCACGAAAGAGGGGCGTTCACCGGCGCGATCGCGCAGCGCATCGGGCGTTTCGAACTCGCGGACGGGGGCACGCTTTTTCTCGACGAGATCGGCGACATCAGCCCCTCGATTCAAATCAAGCTGTTGCGATTATTGCAGGAGCGCGCTATCACCCGCGTCGGCGGCACGAAGACGATTAGCTGCGACGTTCGGGTGATGGCGGCTACGAATCGCGACCTGCGGCGGGCGATCAAGGAAGAGCGGTTTCGCGACGATTTGTTCTATCGCCTCAACGTGTTTCCGATCACACTGCCGCCCCTTCGGGAACGGCGCGGCGATGTCTCCGAACTGACCAAGCATTTTACCAAAGTCGCCAGCGTGCAGCTCGGGGTCGAGCCGCGCACCGTTTCGGATGAAGCGGCCGCCCTGCTCGATGCCCATGATTGGCCGGGCAACATCCGCGAACTCAGCAACGTCCTCGAGCGGGCGGTCCTCATGTGCGATGAGCGCGAAATCCAGCCGATTCACCTCCCCGCGGAAATCCAGTGCGGTAAAGGCGAAGCCGTGCCCGCGCCCGGCGGCGGGCTCCGGGAAAACGAACGGGCGATGATCACCCGAGCGCTGATCGAGCACCATTGGAACCAGACCCGCGCCGCCCGCGCGCTCGGTATCAGCCGGGACAACCTCCGCTATCGCGTGAAGAAATACAAAATCGATCGTGACAAGGCGTGAGGCTACAGGTGGGATCACGGGCCGACGTTGGCCTGGATGACGTAGAGATCCTGTGATAGGAAAATCTCACCGAATCCCTCCGGAACCCGATCCCACTGGCCGCGTGCATTCGAATCGCATTGGACGTCGGTGAAATTGACTTGGAATCCCCAATCCGCGGAGGCGACCGTGAGTGTCGCGCGTACCGGGTGACCGTATTGCAGTTCGAGATTCCGCTTGACAACCGCGATTGCCTTTGATTCCTGTTCTGTCAAGTCGGTCGCCTCCGCGCCCTTGATTTACAAGAGCTCTCGTGTCATTTGTCTTGTATTGGGAATGCTGAATCGGTAAAATGCGGTGCGGAGTTTTCGGTCCGCGAACCAATTCTTCGACTGGGAGGGAGAAATGCGACACATGATCCAAAAGAGCTTGTCAATTCGCATCGCGGCTGGCGTAGCGGCCTTGATGGTCTGCATCACGAATCCCGCATTCGCCGAGGTCACCGTCGGCAATCCCGGC
>JADFHG010000101.1 GCA_022567365.1 Planctomycetota bacterium
AATGATGCCGTTTCCCTTGACGACGAACGCACCGTCGAGCTTTGCGAGTTCCTTGACGACCTCGCTCATGGATTGATCCAGGATGTTGCGGTCCTTCTCCGCGTACCCGCGAAACGGGTTGATTCGACCCTCGGCCGAATATTTCTCCACTTCGCGATGGTCGCCGACGACGAAGACGGCGCCGACGGGCTTGCCCTCGCGCCCTTCGTAGGCGAGCTCGAGGCAGAGCGTCAGCGCCCGTTCGAACACCGGGCGGCGGATGTGCTCGGTAAGCTTGGGCTGCCCGACGGATTGAAACAACTCGAACTCCTCGCCGACGCGCATGGTCACGAGCGTATCGATTCCCTTGCCCGAAACACCGGCGACGAAAACGAATACGTCGCCCGCCTTGAGCGTGCCTTGGGAGAACGCCAGCAGCGTCGCGACCTTGATCTGCCCCATGCGCGTCAGATTCACGGCGGGGACCGTCATGACGGTGGCCCCGAGTTCCTTGGCCCGCAATTGCTCTTGCTCGTCGCGCGCCACGAGGATCAGCTTGGTGGGAGGCTTGACGGCCTTCTCGATCGCGGGCAGGTCGTCCACGGCGGCCACGTATGCGAACAGCGCCCGCGCGCCGACCGTCTTGGCAACGTGCCCAGCCGCCACGACGATGGGCGACGCGAAGTCGGTGTCCGCCTTGGCCATTTTGAGATCCCTTGGAATTGCCTGTTTGCTCCGCGCACCGCCGACGATTGAGGCGCAGCACATGCGCTACTATACTTGTCTATCGACATGATCCGCAACAACTTCAAGTGGGCAAGGGCAAGGGAGCGCCGAACACGATGGGCGTCCATGGTTATCGTGTGTACCGTCTTGTTCGGCTGTGCACGTCTCACCCTTGACAACGGGGCCCTCGCGGGTCCGCCGGCCGACCGCCGCGCGGAGAAAGCGATCCTGGGGTTGAATGAGGATCAGCGCCTGTTTCTTTCCCGTCTCGTCGGGCGGACGATGCGCGATGCCGTGCTCGGGCGCGGCGCCTACGAACCCGGTTACGTGCCTCCGTCGCTTCGCTCGCTGAGTGCCGAAGTCGTCGTTCGACTGCGGCGGGACGGCTACCTCCGGGCCGCCGGCGCGGGCGAATACGCAGCCATTTCCACCGCCGCGCGAGACGCCGCATTGGCGACGGTGGGCATGCTCGATTTGACCGACGTTGGCGCACTCGATGCGTTGGGCCGCATGCTGGTGGAAATCGAGGTCGTCGGTCCCGCGGAGGCGTTCGAGGTACCGGAGGATTGGACGGCGCCCCGTGCGCTGAATCCGTATGTTGAACCAGGTGTCCACGGGCTATCCATTCGCAACCCTCGAACGCAGTATCGATTCTGTCCGACGGAGGTGCTTGTCAGCAGCAAGACCCTTGCCGCCGCGGTCGAGTCGGTCGTACGGCAGATGTCGTCGACGGCGGCCACGACGGGCCGCGTCGAGCTGTTTCGATTTCGCACCGCCCATTGGTACCAACCGCCCGGTAGCGACACCATCGTGTCACTGCATCGCGGCCTCACCGTCATCGATGGAGGCGCGGTCGATCGTCGAGGTCTGGACGGCGCCATCGAACGACTCGCCGAATACATGGTCTACCGGCAGATGCCCTCCGGTGCGTTCAGCTATCAGTATGACCCGAACCTCGACGTCTACACCGACGAGGACAATGCGGTGCGGCAAGCCGGGGCGGCGCTTGCGGTCGCGGTGCATGCGGCCTGGTCGGGCGACGGCGCTACGCTCGCCGCGGCGGACGCGGCGCTGCAGCACCACCTGGTCGGTCTCGTGGACCTTCCCGACATGGACGACGTGGCCTTCATCGCGACACCGGACCTGAAGAACAAATTGGGCGTCACCGCGCTGGTGTGCCTCGCGATGGCCGCGCACCCGAATGCCGAGCAATATGCGGCGACGCGCGCCAAGCTCGTCAATGCCATGTTGTGGCTACAGCGACCGTCGGGCATGTTCATTACCGCGTTTCCACCGGCCAAGCGGATCCAATCGCAGGACTATTTTCCGGGGGAGGCGCTGCTGGCGATCGCCACGCACTACGAGTCCGATCCGTCGGCGACGGTGCTCGACGCGTTTAACCGCGCGATTCGCTACTATCGGGAGCACTTTCGTGAACGACCGTCGCCGGCGTTCGTGCCGTGGCAGGTCCAGGCATTCGCGAAGATGGCGCGACAAACAAAGCGCCGCGACTACGTCGATTTCGTATTCGAGCTGACCGATTGGCTCGCCGCCAAGCAGCTAACCCCCGCAAATTGTGAATGGCCTGAGCTGTGGGGCGGTATCGCGGGTTATCAAGCCGACCGGGTGGGCGTCGCAACGGCTTCTTATTTGGAGGGTTTCACCGACGCCCTCGCACTCGCTCGAGCGCTGGGCGACGCGGAACGGACCGCCCGCTACGAAAAGCTGGTGCGCGGTGCGGCGCGGTTCGTGATGCAGCTCCAGATTCGCCCCGAGGAGGCGTATTTCATTCGCAGCCCGCGCGACGCCGTCGGCGGTATTCGCACAAACCCGTCGCTCAACCTCCTGCGAATCGACCATTGCCAGCACGCGCTGATCGCGCTGATCAAAACGCGCGACGTCCTCTATCCGAAGGGGGGTTGACCGCTTGGTGCAGGCGTCGCGGGAAGCGCGGGGGCAAGGGGTGAGGCCCGCGTACACCCGCGCGCTGATCGCCGCTTCCGCCGTCTTGGTGCTGGTGATCGTCGGCATCGTTTCCACGTATGCACTTCTGACCGTCATCCTCGACGGAATTACGGCACTTATTGTCGTGCTGCCCCCGGCGCTTGCAGGGCTGTGGTTGGTGCCTCTTTTTCGCGTCGGGCAACTGCCAATTCGTTGGCACCTTTTACTTGGCGCGGCGTTGGGGCTCGGTGCCTATTCGCTACTGATCCTCATACTCGGCTTGGCGGGTGCGCTCGATCGGACGGTGTGGGTGCCGATCCACGGGCTTTGCGGTATTGCCGGCGTGCTGCGGTGGCGTACGGTCTTACGCGAGGACGCCGCGCGATTGGACCTGACCGGCGATGGGAAAACCGACGCACGACCGACGCGCGCCGACGGCCAAACCGCGCTCGGCGCGTGGCGCTACCTATGGCTGCTCATCATTGTGTTCGCGTGCCTGTCGCTGCTTGCGGCATCAAACGCGCCGGGGACGATCTGGAGCGAGGAGGGCTTGGGGTATGACGTGCTCGAGTATCATTTGCAGATGCCCAAGGAGTATTTCGTTGATGGGCGGATTTCGTACGCCCCGCACAACGTATATGCGAACTTTCCCGCCGGCATCGAGATGTTTTACCTGCTCGCGATGATCATCCTCGACGACCCCATCGCGGCCGCCATTCCCGCGAACTTTATCCATACCGCGTTCGCCGCGCTCGCGATCTTCGCCGCATGGTGCGTCGGTCGCGACCATTCCCGCAGGGGGGGGATCATCGGCGCCCTGTGCATCGCAACCGCCGGGTGGATACCGTATCTTTGCGGTCTCGCCTACGTGGAACACGGGCTTCTTTTTTACGGCATCACGGCGACCGGCATCGTCGTGCGCTTGGCGCGATCCACGCCGCGATCCAAGGCGGAGGGCATCGGCGCGGCGGTTCGTTCGCGACCGACCTCGGGCTCGCCGCTTCGGTGGATTGCGTTGGCCGGTCTCGTCGCCGGATTCGCCTGCGGATGCAAATACACGGCCATACCCATGATCGCGATTCCTCTGACGGTCGCCGTGTTGATGCTGCCCGCACGCTCCAGCGTCGCGCGAGTATCGGCTGTAGGCGTGTTTGGCATGGCGACGCTCGTGGGCTTCTCCCCTTGGCTTGTGAAAAACGTCGCGATGACGGGCAACCCTGTATTTCCACTCGCCAACACGCTCTTCCAGGCAGCGCCGGATGGCTGGGGTGAAGCGGAGACCGATCGCTGGGCGAAGGGTCACGAGGTGGCACCGGAAGAGAGGCGCTTGCCGGCGCGATTGCGCGCCGCGTTCGTTCGGACCGTCGGCGACGAATATCAGCGCTTCGGCCCCATGGTGTTTCTGATCGCGCTGGGCGGCATGGTCCGGCGGCGCTTGGGCCGCGCCGACGCCGTGTTGATGATGATCTTCGCGGTACAGATGGTGGTATGGGTCTTCTTCACGCACGTGTACGCCAGGTTCGCCGTGGTGATGTTGATACCGCTGTGCATCCTGGCTGCCCGCTCGACGAACGGCGCAATGGTCCGTGGCGGGTTGCGGAGGCGGATCGTGTTTGGGTTGCTCCTCGTGGGTGCCGCGTTCAACGCGGTGTTTGCGACAAGGCTGGCCATCGCGGAATCGCCGAACGGTGCGCCACCGGTCATCATTCACGACGGGCAGCTACCGCAGTTCGAGTATTTCAAAGTAGTCAACCTTCAATTGCCCAAGGACGCATTCGTGCTCGTCGTCGGCGATGCCCGTGCGTTCTACTTTCAACGCCGCATCGACTACCGGGTGGTCTTCAACCGCAGCCCCTTCGTGGACGCCTTGCGCGACGCGCCGTCGGACGAGGACGTGGTCGATTGGCTGCGCGGTCGAGGTTACACCCACATTCTCGTGAACTGGTCTGAAATCAACAGGCTGCGCCGCTCACGCTACGGGTTTGCTAAAGAGATCACACCGCTCCTCTTCGACCGCCTCGTCGATGCGGGCCTCGAATGGGTCACCGATTTTGTACGTCCTTCCCAAACCGTCGCCTACGCTTCGCTATTCGAAGTGCCGGCGCGATAGTGTTTGTTACCACGCTGTTTGCATCTTATCCGAACCGCGACCGTGAGGGAGCGGAGCAAGGAAACCGGGGTCCGTGACAGAACAGGCGGATGGGAACTGCCGCGTTCCCGGCGATGCTCAATACCGTTCCATCGCTATGGGGCGGCACTGCGCAGACCGCTCCCTGACGGTCGCGGTTCGGTTTGCGAAAGCGTCGGCAATCATAAATCACAACCTCACCAGCCTCGGTGAACGCGGTCCCGGTGCGGTTCTTTGTGCTACGAACCACCGTCCGCGGCCCCTGTATGGTGCGTGTTCACCGAATCGCTACACTGCCGCACCGTGAACGCAAAGATCCGCGCATACCTCGATCTCGTCCGATTACCGAATCTCTTCACGGCTGCGGCCGACGTCCTCGCGGGATACCTCTACGTCGGCGGCGACCTCGCCGGTTGGACGACATGGTCACGGCTCGTGGGCGTTTCGGTGGGCCTCTATGCGTTCGGCGTCGTCTTGAACGACGTGCTTGACATCGACCGCGACGCGCGCGAACGACCGGAGCGGCCGATTCCATCGGGGCGTGTCTCCAGAAAAAGCGCGATCGGCGTAGCGATGGCCGCGGCAGTCGTCGCGGGCGGGATGGCTGCGACGCTATCAGTCGGGACAGCCCTTATTTCGATGGGGATCATCGCATGCGTAGTGCTCTATGACGGCCCCTTCAAGAAGTCGAGACTCGCACCGGGACTGATGGGGGGCTGCCGCGGTCTCAACCTCGCGCTGGGAATGTCGGTTCAGGCGTCGTGGGGAGGAATGGAAACCGCGATCCCCATCGGTCTGATGTGGCTATACATTACGGGTGTCACGGCGTTTGCCCGCGACGAAGCCGGCGAGAGCTCGGCGGATCGACTCAGATTCTGCACGCTCGCAATCGGGGCGGCCGTTGCCGGTCTGGCCAGCCTGCCGTTTGTTCTCGAACGGCAGGGGGCGTCGTATTCGGCGTTCTGGCTGTATTGGCCTTTGTGGCTCGGATTGCTCGCGATCGTTGTGCAACGGGGCATGGCCGCCGCCCGGAACCCGGACCCCGAAACGGTCCAACGAGCGGTCCGAACGTTCATCTTCTCGCTGATTGCCTTCGATACGTGCGTCGCGTGGGCATCGTGCGGACCCTTCACGGCGGCCATCGTGGCGGCGCTGATTATCCCGACGGTGTTGATCGGGCGTTGGTTTCGATCGACGTGATCGTTCGGGTAACGCAGCGCACAGGCGCGCTCCCGAGAGTTTTCATCCGGTCACTCGACTCCGTGTCCTGCGGTCTCGTTGGCACCGCTAAGTGACGCCGTGGCGCAGTCTCTTCAATATCGGTGTGATCAGCACGAGCACGATACCCGCGCCGACCGAGACGTACACGATGATCGTGAAGACGCCCTCGTAACCAGCGTCGCCACCGGTGAATGCGGCAATCCTCCCGGCGATAACATTGGCAAAGGCATTCGAGAGAAACCAGACGCCCATCAAGAGCGCAGCCAGGTGTTTGGGGGCCATTTTCGTGACCATCGAAAGACCGATTGGCGAAAGGCAGAGTTCTCCCGTCGTGTGGAGGAAGTACGCCAGAATGATCCATCCCATAGCCGCCTTATTTCCGTCAGCCGCCTGTTGGGCAGCGATGATCAGTGCCACAAAACCCAAGCCGATTTGGAACAGGGCCAACGCGAACTTCATCGGCGAAGAAGGGTCGCGATTGACCCGACCGAGCTTCGACCAAAGCAAAGAAAACGGTATCGCGAGAATCAGGATGAACATGGGATTGATGGACTGAAACATCGATGCGGGGATCTCCCAACCGAACATACTTCGGTCCACATGATCGTCGGTGAACAGCGTCAAGGAACTTCCGGCCTGTTCAAAACAGGCCCAAAAAGTGATTGAAAAGAACACCAGAACGATGATCACGAAGATCCGGTCCCGCTCTTCCCTTGTACACTTGAACGCTTCGCGCAGGATGTAGATCAGTGCGCCACCGCCGAGAAACGGCAGCGACCACTGAACCCAAGTGGGTCGTGAGACGAGCAGACCGAAGAAGGGAACGGCAATTGCGATTGCTATATAGAGCGCATTGAGGTTCGAGACCCCCACGACGGATCGTTCCGAAAACAGTTGAGGCTTGGGCGGAAGTCCATGCTCGCCGACAAGAGATTGCCACTTCATGAACAAGAGCAAGCCCAGTACCATGCCGATGCCGGCAAGTCCAAATCCGTAGTGCCAGCCATAGGTCTCGCCGATGAATCCGCAAATAAGCGGCGCGAGAAACGCACCGAGGTTGATGCCCATGTAGAAGATCGTGAACGCGCCGTCACGACGAGGGTCGCCCTCAGGATATAGTGTCCCCACGAGCGTCGATATATTCGGTTTGAACAATCCGTTGCCGGCGATCAGCAGACCGAGCGCACCATAGAAGAACAATGGTTGCTCGATGGCCATCGCGAAGTGGCCCAACGCCATCAATACGCCGCCGATCATGATCGCTTTTCGATATCCGAGGAAGCGATCCGCAAGCATTCCGCCGAACAGGGGAGTCGCGTAGACGAGGCCCGTATATGCGCCGTACGTGCCGGTGGCCACTGCGGTCTCGTACATGAGCGCTTTGGTCATGTACAAAATCAATAGCGCTCGCATACCGTAGAAGCTGAACCGCTCCCACATCTCGACGAAAAACAATAAGAAAAGGCCCTTGGGATGACCGAAGATCTCGCCGTTTGCAGAGTTTGACACGTCTGGGAAACTCCCTCGCGAAAACACGAAAAGAAGCCTGAATCCGACCCGATCCGCGCGAATCGCCGCCGGTCGGCACGGATCACCGACTGTTTGGCCCGCGCCGCCACGCCGCGGCACGGACCCACATCCGCCTTCCCGCGAAGACATGGTGCGAGGCGGGAGCATAACGCACGCGGCTAGCGAGGGCCAGCCCGGCGCCATGGGAGCGGATCGAGTGTCGGCAACGGGTACGCCGGAGCCGCATGTTGCCGTCGGCATGCATATCGCCGTCGGCATACACATCGTCGCCGGTATGCACACCACCGCCCAGTGGCGGTGGATTCGCGTTTCGCGGTTGTCGCGTCATCAGCCTGCGGAAGAAGCCCGGCGCTTGTTCGTGGCACCGACCTCCATGGCGTTTCCCGATTTCGTATGCTGAATCCACCGACATTCGCAACCCATCAAACGGCGAAAGATCGCGCGGGCTGAAGCCCGCGGCTCAGAAGACTGAGCTGGGAAATGCTCCATCCGGTGAAGACGCGGGCTGGCCAACAAGCTGGTCTTGCCCGACCCGTACCATACTTTTCCAATGGACTGCTACCCCTCGGACTTCGGCTTGCAAACGCTGCACCATGACCGACCGGCGCGCTCCGCCTCGGCGACGGTGGCGAAGTTGACGACGTTTTCAGCCTTGATCCGTCCAGCGTGCGCGCAATCGGGCGTGTGAAACTTCGTCGAATTGCGGCTGCCGACGAGCTCGGCATTCGTGGACGCAGCCGGCTCGCCGTCCGCAGTCTCCGTGGTCGCGGCCTCGTTCGCGGTCTGCGTCATCGCGTCCTCATCCAGCGGCGGCCGGCCCGCCTCGATCCAGGCGCCGGCGATCAGGTTTGCCGCGAGAAGCGCGCCGTCCTCGATTCGGGCCTCGAAGATCGCCACCGACGCGCTGCCCACGCGCGCGTAATAGCGGTCCTCCGCCATTAGAAACCCGGCAGCATCTTCGATTTGTAGCGCGGCGACGGCATCACGATCGATGCGGAGGAGGGACTGCAACGCCGCGTAGCTGCGCCGCATCACGCCAAAGGCGCCCTCGATCGGATCGGTAGAAGGTTGGAGTCGATCCGGATGAATCCGTGATTCGAATGTCAGCCGGTCAAGAAGGTGTTCGATCAGCAACACGTCGTATCGCGCGCCGATGTTGCGGTGTGGAAGCGTAGACGGGGTTGATTCCGCGGACGTCCAGCTCAGATTTCCGCTGCGCACGCCGTCGCGATCGGTCGTGGTGTTGAACGGGATCGCCGATGCCGCCGAGAGCCGGAAGATGTTCCCCGCGCAAGCCAACACGAGATCGGCATCCGCGGTGCGGAATGCGTCGATGAGTCGTCGTTGCTGTCGTTCGATTTCCCACGGAAGGGTGCCGCCGTCGCGATGGTGGATGCCAAGCTGCTTGAAGAACGCGCGTGCGTCGCGCCTGGCGTGGGGGAAATGTTCGGCGTGCTCGCTGCGAACCGCCGGATCCGCGTGCCAATCAGCGTCGAGCATAAGGAAGGTGGACGAAGCCGGGAGGCGCCGGACCGAGTGAGCCCCGCGATCTTGCGGCCCGGACTTGTTTCGTCGCGAACGCTCATTGGTGCCGGCGGCTCGTTCCTTGGATCCGGTATCAGCGGCGCGCACTGCGACCGCGAGGGCGTCACGGTGTCGTTCGAAGAACGATCTCAAGGGCGCGGGAAGAACGGGAAGTGCGGTGCCCACGGTGATTTCGACGAAGGGTGTCGATGTCTCCGCGGCCGCGGTCCCGGTAGCGAGGAGCATCGCACAAAAGTATGCCTGTACGATGGGGATCATCGACCTCGACATGACAAGGTTGGCCTTTCGTGCAACTGTCGTTGTCCGGCACCGTTCCGTATTGATGGCGAGCACAGGCCCTCGCACACCGGTTCGCACTATGTACGTGTTTGGCGGTGTTGCCGCAAACCTACGGTGGGGTCCGCACG
>JADFHG010000102.1 GCA_022567365.1 Planctomycetota bacterium
CGAACGCCCCGAATCGTCCCCGCTCGTCCGGCGGGCGACCGGCCAGCAGATCCTCGATTGTGCGTTCTTCCTTCTCGACCATGTCCGTTTTCATTGGTTCTCCGTCTGTCCGAAGGTCAGTTGTTTCTGTTCCGATTCCCGGACGGCCCGCGCAAACGCGTGAATGAGGGTCGCGTCCTTGATTCCGCGCGAAGACTCCACACCGGAACTCACGTCCACGGCAAACGGACGTACACGCTCGATTGCCCCGCCGACGTTCTCAGGGGTCAGTCCGCCCGCGAGGACGAGTCGCCGATCGCGCGCGATCCGTGCCGCGCGCGCCCAACTCGGAACGGCGCCGCGACCGCCACGTCCGGACGCTTCGAAGAGGACGGTCGCAAAGCACGCGGATAACCGACCCACGCGATCCACTACATCTTCCGCATCGTGAAACACGGGCAACAACGGTACCGTCCGTTCGAGGCCATCGATCGGCTCCGTCTGCACGAGGTCGGCGGGGAATACTTCCAAGACGCGCCGTATCTCCTCTGATCCCGCGTTGAAAAAGACCGCGACCTTGGAGACGAACGGTGGCATGGCACGAGCCAGTTCCGCGGCCCGTTTCGGGTCCACCGCGCGCGGCGAATCAGCGAAAACGAAGCCCAACGCATCGGCACCCGCGTCGACGGCGACCACGACGGCCTCTTCGCTTGCGATCCCACAGATCTTGATCCGTATGCGTTTCACGTCGATAGCTCCGACAAAGCAGCGCGCCGTCCGGCCGCTAGAAACTCGGCCAGGCTGACAGCGGGGTCGGGTGCAACCATCAGCGCCGTGCCGATCAATGCCGCGCGATACCCGATTGCGGCGAGCGTCGTCACGTCACTCGCTCGGGCCACGCCGCTCTCCGCGATGACGGGCAGCCCCGCCGGCACGCGCTTCAGCAGTTCGACGTGTCGGTGTGGTTCGACCTCGAGCGTCGCCAGATTACGGCAGTTGATGCCCGGGAACCCCACCACGCCGAGCCGATCGGCGTGAAGCAGCGCACGTTCGAGCCCGGCTACATCCTCCGGCGCGAAGATCTCGAGTACGACAAACAGGCCAAGCTCCGCTGCGGCGGTGATCATGGCTGCCATCACTTCCTCCTCGAGCATACGAACAATCAGGAGCGCTCCGGATGCGCCGCATGCCCGTGCTTCCACGAGCTGGATTGGATCCGAAAGAAAGTCCTTGCGCATGACGGGACAAGAAACCGCCGATGCGATCTCAGCGAGGTCCGTCAGGCTGCCGTCGAAGGCGGTCGGTTCGGTCAAGACGGAGATCGCCACGGCGCCCGCGGTTTCGTACGCGCATGCCCGGTCGACGGTGGGTCCGCCGGCGGTCGAGAACGCACCCGCAGCCGGGGACTTGCGTTTGACCTCGGCGAAGACATCGAAACCCGGTTCGCTCAAAAGAGGAATACGCGGCGGCGGATGGTCCATTGCGCGCCGTCGCAGTTGATCGACGCAGCCTGCGTCGTGCAGCATGCGAGCGCGCTGCCGGCTCGATACCGCCATCCGCGCGAGGAAGTCCGTCTTACCCACGAGGCGACCCTCCTGCCCTCTCGGTCAGCCCATCGAGGAACTCGACGGCCGCGCCCGAGTCGAGCGTTTCCACCGCGATCGCGAGACCCTCGCCGAATTCGGTCACGCGACCCGTCACTTCAAGGGCCAACGCCGCACCCAGAAGCAACGCATCCCGGTGCGCACCCTTTTCACCCGCGAACGCGTCGCGGAGCCGAGCCGCGTTGTACGAGGCGTCGCCCCCGGCAAGCTCGTCGGTTCGGCAACGGCGAAGACCGAAGTCTGCGGGGTCGCGATGCTCGACGCGCACATCCCCGCCGCAGACTTTGACAATCGTGAACGGCCCAAGGGGGGTCGGTTCGTCCCAGTCGTTCGCTCCATGCACGACGAACACCCGGCGGAAGTCCATCCCGGTGATCGCGTCCGCCATCAGCCGGGCGATTTCGCGATTCGGCGTACCGATCACGGCGTACGGCGGTCGCGCTGGATTGATCAGCGGGCCGAGGATGTTGAATATCGTTCGAATGCCCAGTGCTCGACGCACCGTCCGCAGGGCGCTCAATGCGGGATGGTACGTGGGGGCAAAGAGAAACGTGAATCCCGTCCTCCGAAACGCATCACCCGCCTCGTCGGGCGATTGCGGAATGCGGTAGTGCAAGGCCTCGAGCACGTCCGCGCTGCCCGAGCGACTCGAGACGGCACGGTTCCCGTGTTTGACCACACGCGTGCCGCAAGCCGCCGTGAGCAGCGCCGCGCCCGTGGAGAGATTCAGACTATTGGACCCATCGCCCCCGGTACCCACGATGTCAACGGCGTCGTCGCGATCGAAATCCACCCTCACGGCCTGGGCCAGCATCGCTCGAGCGAAACCGCGGATCTCCTCTCCCGTTTCTCCCTTTGCTCGCAAAGCGGCCAACGCCGCTCCGACCAAGGCGGGCTCGGCCTTGGGATCCGTCAACGCCGACAAGAGCGCGGCCGACTCCTCGCTCGAGAGATCCTGTTTGGAAATCAGTTTCTCGACGCAAGCGATCATTCGTGCGATTCCTTCATCCGCAGTCGCAGGAAGTTGTCGAGCAGTCGGGTTCCGTCCGGGGTCAAGATGCTCTCGGGGTGAAACTGCACCCCCTCAGCCGCATATTCCCGATGGCGAATGCCCATGATGGTTCCGTCAGAGGTGTACGCGGACACGACGAAGCAATCGGGCAGGTCGTCGGCTTCAACACAGAGGGAGTGGTAACGCCCCGCGGGAAAGGGGTTGGGCATCCCCGCGAACACAGACCGCGCATCGTGGTATACCTTTGATGCCTTGCCGTGCATGAGGTGCTCCGCTCGGCGGATGGTAGCACCGAACACGGCCGCCAGGGCTTGATGACCGAGACAGACACCCAACACCGGAATCTTCGACGTGAGTGCCTCGATAAGCGGCATGGATTGACGCGCGCCTTCCGGTCGGCCCGGCCCCGGCGAGACAATCAGATGCGTGGGATCGATCGCCGGCAATTCGTCCAACGAAATCTCATCGTTGCGGCGGACGACCGTATCCGCGCCGAGGACGCGAACGGCCTGCACCAGGTTGAAGGTGAACGAGTCATAATTGTCGATCAGGAGCACGCGAGGAGTCATTCCAGTTCTCCCGCGAGATCGAGCGCCGCCTGCATCACCGCGCTCTTCGCCTTGACCTCGTCGTACTCATTGGCAGGTATGCTATCCGCGACAATGCCGGCGCCCGCCTGGTACGAGTATCGGTCCTGTTCGAAGAAAAGCGTCCGGATCGTGATGGCCTGATCCATGGAGCCCCCATGTCCGAAGTAGCCCACCGTCCCGGCGTAGGGACCGCGGGGCGCCGGCTCTAACTTGCGGATGTATTCCATCGCCCGAATCTTGGGTGCCCCGACGACGGTACCGGCCGGAAAGGCGGCCGCGAAGAGGTCGAAAGCATCGTACTCTTCCGCCATCGTGGCATGTACCTCGCTAACGAGATGCATGACGTGGCTGTATCGTTCGACGGTGCGCAAGGGGTCGACGGTGACGCTTCCGGGAACAGCCACTCGCCCCGCGTCGTTGCGGGCGAGGTCGACGAGCATCATGTGTTCCGCGTCTTCTTTGGGGTCCGCCCGCAGTTCTCTTTCGAGTCTGATATCTTCCTCGGGATCGGTCCCGCGCGGACGGGTGCCGGCGATCGGACAAAGCGTAGCCCTGCGCCCATCGAGTTTGACGAGTGCTTCCGGGGAGGATCCAACCACCGTGAGATCGTCCAGATCGAGAAAGTACATGTACGGTGAAGGGTTGAGGTGGCGCAGCGCCCGATAGACCTGTATCGGGTGTAGATCGCAGTTCCCGCTGAATCGCGACGAGAGCACGAGTTGATAGACTTCGCCCTCGCGAATCAGCTCCTTCACCTCATCGACGGCGTGCATGAAATCGCCGCGTTTCATGCTTGCCTGCGGTGGTCCGACCGAGGTCGCGCTCGTCCCGCGCGGTGTCGGACCACGCAGGAGCGATAGCACCTCGCGGCGCAAGCCCGCGCGCTCCGCGCCGGATCCCTCGTGCAGCAGCGCAATCCGAAGCGTCGTGTGATCAAAAATGAGCAGCGACCGAGTCGCCACGTATTCCGCCAGCGGACCCGACTCGCCAGCGCCGCCGTGGTCGAGATTTTCGAGGCGGTAGGCCATCTCGAACGACGCGTAGCCGACCAACCCGCCGACGAATGGAACGTTCGGTACCGCAGGCTCCAAATGCGGAGCGCGTTCGAGGGCCATGCGCAGCGCGGCCAGCAGGGATGAGGAGTCAGGCGTTGCACGTGCGAACGCCCCATTGACGAACAGGCCGCGATCATCCAAACGGATGCGATCGCATTCGCCGAAACCGACGATGGAGTAGCGACCGACCCTTTCTCCATTCACGACGGATTCGAGGAGAAAACGCGGCTCGAGCGGCCCCAGCTTCAGGAATGCCGAAACCGGGGTGTCCAGATCTGCGGGAATATCAAACGGCGTAGCCATTCCGTCCTCCGATCAACCTCCGATCGACCGGTGCGGCAGGGCCAACAAAAAAACCCACGTCCGACCGTCTCGGAGGTGGGTCCACCTTCTTTCTCAAGAACGCCTGCTACAGCGCTGAGCCCACCTTTGAGGCGGACCACCACCACAAACAAAGAGCGTGCGCGTTGTTCAGCGTTTCAACCATCACTGCGAGTATCCTATCCTTCGGCGTAGATCGTGTCAAGCCTTCGGCGTCAACCATGTAAAACCGTCAAACAGAAGGGGATACGGCCGGAATGCGCGGCATCCACGTCATGGAGCCACCGTGCGCCTCACACCCTCCCCGCGAGGTCGTGCAAGTCGCCGATCGTCGGCTTGGGCGGCAGTGCCGCCGGCCACGGATAAACTCTGGCGAACGGAGTCCGCTCGCTGCGGCGCCATTATTGGCAGCCAGCTGACGTGGGTGGGGAATGTAAATGGATGACTGGTGCGCGGAGTGTGGCAGAATGCGCTTCGCCCGTTCGCCAAAGGGCTACCGAGAATCTAATCAGCGCCGACCGTCGCGGCCTCCGGCTCGCGGGCGGCGTTCGCCTTGCGGATCCGTTTCGCCAATAGCTCCTTGGCGAGGTCGAGCTGCGGATCGGCGCCGGCGCAATAGGGCAAATCACGTTCGATGTGATGATCGGGCAGGGTGGGCTTGCCCTCCAGCTCGAATTTGAACCCCGGCAGCAACAGCATCGCGTCCTCGCCGATGTCGACGATCCCCCCGACGGCGGTCACGGCCCCGGGCGTGGGCGTTCCCACGAGCGTCGTGATACCGGCTTTCTTGGCGGCGTATACGACAAGTTCTTTCGCGCTGCGCGTGCCGTCGGCAATGAGCGTCACGACCGGTTTTTTCCAACTGCCCTGCCCACCGTCAAGCGCCCACTGCCCCGCCGGTCCGACGAGAAACCGCATCGCGGGATAGGGCGATCCGCCGACGCCGTCGCGATAATCCAACAGAAGCCCGTCGACGTGCGGCTGCAGTTGGAGGAGAAGCTTGTACACCGGCGAATCGCCGAGCATCATCCACCCGTGCGTGTAGGCCATGCGAAGACCGTCGTGCTCGATGATGTGTGTACTCTCGATCATGGCCTTCTCGACCTGCGAATACAGCGAATCCCGCACCGGCTCGAGCATCACCGAATACGTCTCTCCGGGCCGGCGCCGCAGCGTGACCTTCACCGGTTTGCCGGCCTTTCCCCGCCATGAGACGATCGGGACGAACGGTTCGCCCGCCACCGAAACGACCTCGTCGCCCGTGCGTATCTTCGAGTCGGCGGCGGGCGTCCCTTCCACCAGCGCGCGCACGAACCACTTTTCGTCGATCCGCTGGGTGTACAGGCCGACGTGCTCCACGGTCACGTCGCGCCCGTCGCGTTTGAACGCCCCGAGCAGGTGCCAGTATGCCCATTCGTCTTCCATGAAATAGTGAAAGTGCGAGACGCCCCCGTCCTTGAACAAGTCGTTGACGGCGGCGGCGAATGCGGCGTGGGTCGTTGTGCGATTGATGGCATCCGTATGCTTGGCGACGAGCGACGCCCATTTCTCTTTTCCGACCAGCACCGGAGCCCGGCTCGTCTCGATCCGCGTAAGCACGTACGCGAATCGGCCCGGCGCGGAGAACCGCCCAAACCGCGCACCGGCTTCGGCCACCGGTTTCATTGCGGATGAGGGCTGCGCGAGCAGCGCCCCCGGGAGCAACGCCAAGACGAGCGCTACGTGCCATCGCTTCCGAATTGTCGTTGAATTGTACATGTCTCGAGATTCCTGACCCGCGCGCGGGTGGTTGTGGGTCGAGAGTCGTCAGCTGTTAGTTATCAGTTATCAGTTTTCAGTCATCGGTTCTCAGTCGTCAGTCATCGGCCGTCCGACCGCGGTTTTCGGTTCACCGGCGTCGTCGCAAATCCAGAAGCTCTCGCGCGATGTTCAATCGCGCTTCCCGGAGCGTACGTGCGCGCAATTGCGGATGCGCACTTTGCCCGTGACGTCATTGTAGACGATCGACGCCCCTTGGTCCGACCGAAATCTCCACCGCAGCGACAAAAACCGACAAACGCCCAGTGTCCATCCGCCCGAGCCGCGGGCTTGGCAAAGCCAGCTCGCTGGCAGCCCGCGCGATGCCGCGGATTTGGTGCGACGCTCCTTCATTGGCGCACAATCGCGCGGGCTGAAGTGTGCGGCTCAGGAGAGTAGGGACGATCGCGCAGCCTGAAGCCTCACACCCGAGCCGCGGGCTTCAGCCCGCGCGGTGCCGCGGATTTGGTGCGACGCTCGTTTATCTACGAACACCCGCGCGCTGTGACGGACTTGATGCGACGCCCGTTCATATACGAACGACCGCGCAGGCTGAAGCGTGCGGCTCAGTGGAGTGCGCGCGATCGCGCAGGCTGAAGCGTGCGGCTCAGGTGGTCGTACAACCTATCAAAGAACGATCCGCTGCCCGTCGTGGGCGAGGGCCATTCCCGGCGGCAGTTCGGCGTTGGTCTCGGCGTGTTTCAGTTCGTGGGCGATGTGGGTGAAATACGTCTCTTTCGCACCGATTTCGTGGGCGACGGCGACGGCTTGCTCGAGGTTGAAATGCGACGGGTGCGGCGTGCGTCGAAGGGCGTCGAGGATCAATACCTCGACCCCGGCGAGGCGGGCCATGGTCTCGTCGGGGACGTGGCTGCAGTCCGTGCAGTAGGCGAACGGACCGAAGCGAAACCCGAGCACGGGCATCGGACCGTGCATGAGCGGCAGCGGAACGACCGTCGCGCCTTCGATCTCAAACGGCGCGTCGCCAATCGTCACCAGCTCGAGGTGCGGTCGGCTGTGCGGTCCCGAGCTGTCGGGTTCGAACGCATAGGGGAACATCCGCCGAAGACCGGCGACCGTCCGCTCGCTGCCATAGCAGGGCATCGTCCGCTTCATCAGGTAGTTGAACCGGCGCAGGTCGTCCAGACCCATGACGTGGTCCGCGTGGTGGTGGGTGTAGAGGACGGCGTCGACGGCGTTGATGCCGTTGTCGAGGCACTGGCCGCGCAATTCGGGCGCGGTGTCGATGAGTATGCGCTGGCCCGCGAAGCGGACGAAGACGCTGGGCCGGCTGCGACGGTCGGCCGGATCCGACGACGTGCAGACCGCGCACGTGCACCCGATCATCGGAATCCCGTGCGACGTGCCGCTTCCCAGAATGACGACTTCAACCCGCGTTGCACTCATTCGAAACTCGCGGGGCTAAGCATGTATGAAGCCATCCGATCAACAGTTGGTCCGCGTCTGGCGGGATGATACGGCCGCGACGGCCGATCCGCCATCGGCGACCGGCATCCTGCTCGGCGCCACGGCGACCGGCGTGGGACCGGCAGCCTGTTGAAGAAGTGTGGCACTCGCTTCCAGCCAGTGTTTTCACCGGTAACGGGCGAGCCCGCTTGCGGGTGCCGGCGCCACACGGATGAACAGCCATTTTTCGACGGGCTGCTAGGGCATTTCCCGATTCCGTAGGCCGGATACACCGACATTCGCAACGCATCAAACGGCGACGGACCGCGCGGGCTTGGCGAAGCCGGCTTGCTGGCGCCCGCGGCTCGGAACACGGATGCGGAAAATGCTCTATTGATGGTGGTGGAAAAAAACGTCGCGAGGCGGTCTTCGAATAGTGCTCCATGACACGTGAGGTGATGGCTCGGGGTTTCGTGAGACAATCGACCGGGATCCGCACTGTCTCACGTCCGTGCGTGCCGTTCCGTCCCCGGCGGTCCGGTCAACCTGCTGCCTCCTCGCCATTTCGTGCGGGCAACGCGTGCCATGGCGCGCAGCTTGAAGTCCCGGTTCCCGGCGATCGCGTACACCAGGGTGATCCGGTAGCGGGTCGAACGGCGAACAGGACACGCGCACAAGGCGTCAGGGTCTCTGCCCGGTGGAGCCGGCTCGCCGTGGTCGGAGCACCAGAGTTCCCGCCGTGAGGAGGAGCAATGTTGTGACGGCCAATCCCCATTCGGAGACCGTGGGGACGGCTTCGCCTTCCACGGCCACACATGCCGAGAATTCCGACGTACTCCCGGCTGGGTCGGTCGCCGTGGCGGTAATGAATTGACCCGCGGGGAGGGTCGTCTCGAAATCCACCGTGAAGACCACATTACCGTCGTCAAGAGTCGTTTCCAGCGAGGAGCCGAGGAATAGTTCGCCTTCACCATGGCCGAAGGGATCGCAGGCGCTGTTGGAAAAGAACTCGACCGCGAAGTCCGTGCCAGGTGTGCTGTTGAGGGTACCTGTGATGGTGATACCCGCGGCGTCGCTAATGGCCGAGATCAACACGGGGAAGTTCTGCAGGTCGTTCGGGCCGGTGTCCGCGTCCCCGTCGCCTGTATACGATCACTTCACGGCCTCTGGGCGTTTTGAAGTTCCATCCGACGTTTCCACGTTATCGATAGCGGGCGCGGCGTGAATCGCTTCCAGTTTGAAGTCGATAGCGGTTGTGCCTGGTCCTATCCGCCCGAGAACGCCCTTTGAAAAACATGGAAATCGTGCATGTCCACGTCACCGTCCGATTCAAAGTCGAGCGGCTCGCACCCGACCGAGACGCCGCCCCCGGGGCCGGACATGCAGTCGGCGAATCCCGCAAAGTCGAGGAGGTCCACGTCGCAGTCGTCGTCCAGGTCGCCTGAAGAGTTCGTGGAACTGTTCAGCAGGACCGAGACGCCGTTGCCCTGAAAGTTCGGAGCGGCCAGGTCGAGCGCCCCGTCGCCGTTCAAGTCGCCGACGGCCACTCCAAACGCGCTGCCCCCTACACCAAACAACTCGACCTCCGCAAAGGTCGCGTCGCCGTTGTTCGCCAGGAATCCGACTGTATTGGAAACGTCGGTGAGCACGATGTCGAGATCGCCGTCGCCGTCCAGGT
>JADFHG010000103.1 GCA_022567365.1 Planctomycetota bacterium
ATATCCACGGTCGCCGTAGTTCCCGAGTCAATACCATCGACCTTTCGTGTATTCGCGTCGAGATCAAACGGCAGTTCTTCGTCCATGATGTCGTCATCATCGATGTCGGCATCGTCATCCGGGATGGCCGAGTTGTCGGCCACATCCACAAGCAGGGAGGCGAATTTCAACCTCAGGTTGTCATTCGCGGCGTCGCGAAATTGGGGATTGTCGTTTCGGTTGTTGTTACCGATCCACCCGCTCAACCCCTGAATATCACAATACGTCGGCGCGTCGATGCCCGCGTCCGTCGCGTCGTGTATCTGGGATGACTCGTCGGGGGAGCCGCCGTCGCTGTCGGTGTTGCCCCAGAAGATGCAGTTCGTGATCGACGCGTTCGTCACGGCGCCGGTTATGTAGATACCGCCGCCGAGTCCGCTCGACGCGCCGGCCACGTTCGTGCTGAACGTGCAGTTCGTCGCCTCGAGCGTCCCGGACTTTGTATAAATACCCGCGCCGTGCCCGGCCAGCGTGAGGGATTTGTTACGGCTGAAGATCGTGTTGACGAGCGTATACGTTGCGTTGCCCCCGAAGTACATCCCGCCGCCCTCGACCGCTTCGTTGTCGATGAACGAGCAGTTGACGATGGTGACCTGGTTGTCGGTAGTGTTGATGTACAGCCCGCCGCCTTCCTTGGAACTGGAGTTGCCGGTAAAGACGCAGCGTTTGAACAGGGCGCTGGCCGTGGAAAAATGGACCCCACCGCCTTGCCCGTTGCCGGTCGTAGTGATGCGATTCTTCTTGAACGTGCAATCGGTGATGGTCTGCGTATCGATGCTTACAGGGAGCGAGTAAATGCCCGCGCCCCTGTTGCGGCCCGCGTTGAACTGAAAGACGCAGTTCGCCACGACGGGATTGCCGGCGGAGTTCAGCCCGGCGCCGTCCGATCCGCCGAAGCCACGCTCGACAATGAACCCGTCGAGACGGGCGGTGTCCGTCACGTCAATCGCGGCCGTGAGGATGTGTGTGGTGTTGCCGTCGATGTCGAGATCGGCGGCGTCAACGTCGCAATCCGTGCCACCAGTACAACTGCCGGTTCCCTCAACATCATAATCGAGGCAATCGCCGGTAGCGTCCACGCCAGAGCCGGTCCAACAGTCCCAAGCGTCCTCGAAGTCGGCATCGCCGCCGGGGAGGTCCCGTCGTCATCATCGATGTCGCCGCTGAGGATCGTCGGATACGTGGCGGGGTCGCGCTCGCTGAACAGATCGATCCCGGCGCCGGGGTCGAACCCGCCGTACATTTTCACGCCGGGGACCATGTCGAACGTGCTGTCGCGGTCGGTCCCCTCGCAGCTTCCGGCACAGTCGTCCGGCAAATACGTTCCCTCGGCCACCCAGATTTGTTCGACCGTGCCCTGCCCGCCGGCGCAACTCTCGGCGTCGTCGGCGAGCGCGAGGGCGTCTTGCAGATCGAGGAAGGCGTCGTCCCACGTCAGACCGGTGTCAGCCCCACTCGTCGCGTCGGCGTCGACTTAAATGATCGGCTGGGCGTTGCAACCCTCGCCCTGCATTTCGTATGGACCCATATCCACGGTGACACCGCCGCCGCTATCCACTTTTCGCGTCAGCCCGTCGAGATCGGTCGTCTCGGAGATGGCCGAGTTGTTACCCGTATCGATCACGCCGGAGCCGGAGACGATGTGGTAGTTGTCGGTCGAGGCTTTGACGAACATCGGATCGGTGTCGATGTTGTTGTTGCTCGATCCACCGAAGGGGAAGGGCGTCGCGCCGGGGGTGGCGTCCTGAATATCGCAGTACGTCACGATCGAACTGCCCGAACCGGCGTCTTTGATCTGCGCGTCCTGCACGACGCTGCCGCCGTCGTCATTACCCCAGAGGATGGAGTTGGTAATCGTCGGAGCGCTGCTGCCCCCGTTGTATACCCCGCCGCTCGTGCCCACGGCGACGTTGTCGACGAATGTGCAGTTGGTGATCGTCGGGTCGGCGTCGGTGTTATACATCGCCGCGCCGTCGTCGTTGGCCGTGTTGTCGTAGAACAGGCAGTTCACGAGCGTCGGGTCGTTACCGCCGTTGTACATGGCGCCGCCGTCTTCGGTAGCGCCGCCGCCGTCGGCGGTGTTCGATCGGAAGACGCAGCTCGTGAAGGACGGGGCGCCGGCCCCGCGGTTGAACACCGCGCCCCCGGCCTGCGTGGCCGTGTTGCTCTCGAAGGTGCAGTCGGTGAAGTCGGGGCTGGCGACATTGTTGTAGACGGCCCCGCCGGAGACGGCGGTGTTGCCCGTAAAGATGCAGTTGACGACGGTCGGATCGCCGGCCGAGTTGTACATCCCGCCGCCCTTGTTGTTCGGGCTGGTACCGTCGGCGAAACCACCGGTGATGGTGAACCCGTCCAGCGCAGCCGAACTGGCGGTCCCGCTGCCGTTGACGACGTGGTAGCTGTCGGCATCACCGGTGCCGACGTCGCCGCTGAGGATCGTGACGTTGTTGACGAAATCGCGATCGCCTAAGACCGTCTCCGACCCATCGAATCCGCCGTAGATTCCGACGCCGTCGAGCAGCCCGATCGACGCGGTGCGGGTGGTGCCGGTGGTCGGTTTGTAGGTGCCCGCGACGACCCAGAGCTGGGCGAAGAGCGATTCCACCGCCCGGAGGGCATCGGGAAGCCCCTTGATCGCGTGTTCAAAGTCCTGACCGCGGCAATCCATCGTACACGACGTGCCGATGTCGACCCAAATCGTGTCAGCCATCAAGGGGGGGGGGGACAAACTGTATTGCCACTGCAACCGCCGCGATCAGGAACGGCGTGGGGAGTGACGCAAGGCCTCGCGCGAGCGGTCGGGCCTTCGCGAGCGGTCGCGCGGACACAGAAACCAATCCAACTTTTCGATTCTCCATAACCATTCCTCTTTCCAAAACAGGGGTCCACTATTCCATGCTGATCCGATGCCGGTTTCATGCGTGTTTTTGGGCAATTGGCCGGTTTTCGGATCCCACAACGCTTTTTGTCGCGTTCAATCCCGTTCACTTCTCTGGTACACGACGACTCTCGGCAACGGACACACCCGAGGCGGGTGTGCTACATGGCACCCGCCGGGTCTACGTCGTGGCCGTGCCGGGTTTCTTACACGGGATCGAGTTTTTTTCTTCTTTTTCTTCGAGCGCGAGGGATCCGCCATCCACGAGGCCAAAAAAGCACCATCCGCGAAGACGACGCGACGCCGATTCGGGGGGGCCGCGGGCCAGGAATGAATGCCGCGGAAACATCAAAGATCCTCCGATCGCTGCGCGCCGGGTTCCTTCGGCGCGCCGCATCGCCGATCCGGCCTGCAGTATTCCTACGCGACGCCGCACCGCCGTCATATGGCTAATGGCGCATTCGCGCTTGATGTGTACCCAAGAAACCGAGTTTTTCTGAGAAAACCTCAGAATGCTGGGTATGCGATTGCCGCGATGCGCTGATGCGGCGCCTTCGAAGGGCGGTCAGATGGTCACGAGTCGCGGTGAGAAGAGCCGTTCTCGTTTGAACCGGGTAGCATGCCTTGGTACGATGGCGGCTCGAGGAATGATAAATGGGAAACGTCGGTCGAAGGGGTGATGTATGACAGCCGGGTGATCCCACGGCTCCGATCGGGCACGATGTAGACCATTGGGAAGCCGCCATGGTTAAGCCGCTGGTTTGGGCTCTGCTGCCGCGGCGGTACCATTCCGCGGCCTACCGAGCATGGACCTGGATATTCCGCTCCGATAGCCTGCGCGCCGTCGCATGCGCCATGTCCCGTGTCGCCTATCGGGGCCGTCGGCACTACTGCACCCTGTGCGAAGCCCGGTTGCGATGTTTCGTGCCCGGGGGACATCGCTCGCGACCGAACGCGATGTGCCCGGTGTGCGGTTCATTGGACCGGCACCGGTTGATTTGGATGTTCCTCCGACAACGCACGGACCTCTTCGACGGAAAACCCAAGCGGCTTCTTCACGTGGCTCCCGAGCGCGAACTCGGAGCCCGGCTGTCCAGGATTCGCGGGGTCACTTACCTGAGCGCGGACATGGTTGCAAAGCGCGCGATTCTCAAGATCGATCTGACCGCAATCGACCAACCGGACGGCACTTTTGACGTCATCTGCTGCAGCCACGTCCTTGAACATATCCCGGACGACCGCCGTGCCATGGTCGAGCTTTGTCGGATACTCAAACCGGGGGGGTGGGCGATTCTCCAGGTGCCCATCGGGGGGGAAACAACCTACGAGGATCCACAGATCCAAACGCCCGAGGCCCGCGAAGAAGCCTTCGGCCAGTGGGACCATGTGCGCGTCTACGGCAAGGACTTCCGGGATCGCCTCGAAGAATCCGGCTTTAGGGTGCGCGTGGAACCGTTCGCCGCCAACTTCGGGGAGATCCAATGCACCCGCTTGGGAATCCTGGCTTCGGAGGATGTATACTTCTGCACAAAGCCGAAGTGAGCAATCGCTTTTGATCTTCGACGCCGCGAGCGCGGGTACGGCTCACAGTCGGTAAGTTGACCAGGCCGATGGTGCAGCCATTTCCACCGTACAATCGCGCGGGCTGAAGCACGCGGCTCGGGGGGCATCGCGCGGGCTGAAGCACGCGGCTCGGGGGGCGGCTACCCGTCCTCGACGTTCACCTTGACCGATTTGGGCCGGCTGGTTTCGGACTTGGGCATGCTGATTGTCAGAATGCCGCCGCTACAGTCGGCGGACAGGCCTTCCGCATCGACGTCGGCGGGCAGATCGATCGTGCGGCAGAACGAGCCGAACCGGCGCTCGTTGCGGACCTGCTTCGCCGGGGATTCCTCGTCGTACGGCGTGGGCTTGGTTCCGCGGATGGTCAGCTCTCGTCCGACGTGGGTGACGTCGATCGACGCGGGATCGACACCGGGTATCTCGAGATGGACGACGTAGCGCTCGGGCTCGTCGTAGATATCGACGGGCGGAGCCCATTCCTGTCCGTCGAACGGACCGGAGGACAGTCCGGAGTGCCACACGCGCTCGATAAGATGGTTCATCTCGTCCTGCATGCCCGAAAGCGAGATCGGTCTGTCCGGGCGTAGTGAAAAGAACGGCATGATTCGTTGCCTCCTGTTTTGCTCTACTGTTGGGCGCCCCAGTCACTCGGGGTCGCAGCCGCCGGACCGCGCGATAGAATGCGCATCGCCGCATCTGATTATATCATCGGTTCGCGCTCTTCGTCGATAGTATCGCCGAGAGAACATTGAAGTTTCGCTACGGTTTCCTCGAGCGTCTCGACGCGCGCTTCGAGGGCCTCCAGGCGATCCGTCAAGTCCTCGATGACCGGCACGGCAGCGTTCGCGGCAGCGGCGTTCGGATGAGCTGCTACAGCGGTGCCGCTCGGCGAGGAAAACGCCTCCGTTCCCGGATCGCCCGTTGAAGGCGTTTCGCCGGGCGAATTCGTTCCCAGTGCCGACGCCGCGGCGGACATGTTTGCGTCGGTGTCATTGGTTTCGGCCAACAGATGCCGGAATCGATTTGTGGACCGACCCGGTTCGCGCGGCAGCTCCTCGACGAAGGGCGGGTCCGTACGCGCGAACTCCCCGAGTATGTGCATGACGGCGGCCACGTCGGGCAGCGGCGCCATGCGCGACGCCCGCCCCCGAAGCTCGCCGGCGGTCTGCCGACCGCGCAGCATCAACTCGGCCATGATCGCGCGCTCGCGTTTGTCCCAGTGAAACACCTCGTCGGCGGCGTGCATGAACTTGTTCGACCGCGAACCCGCCGTCGGCGGCGCCTGTTTGACCAGTTGTTTCTGCTGGAGCGACCACAACGCCTTGGAAACCTGACCGTCGGAATACTCGGCAACCGGATCGCGATTCTGCTTCTGACTTGCCGCGAGACGTACCGCGTTGATGGTCATCGGATAACTGTCGGGCGTCGCCAACGATTTTTCAATAAGCACACCTAGAATCCGAATCTCATCCACGTGCAGTGTCTTGCTCATGCGGACCCGCCTTCATTCAGATCACCCGACCGCCTCGTATGCGACCGCGTAGCTTCGCACAAATAGCCCGCGCGGCGCTTCATCGCCCGACGCCGATCTTGCGCGCGGCCTGTGCGGCGAGGGCGTCCTTGATTGAACCGACGACCCCGATCGGGAAAAACGCATCGATCAGATCCGAGCCTTCGCCGTCTGTTCTTAGAATAATGGCGACGGGTGCGAACGGCCCATCGACCGACAGGACCGGCGCCGGAGCACCCAGCACCGACGAGATCCTGGAGACGAGTTGCGATGCGACGTCAAGTGCGAAGTACGCCTCGATCGACCGCTTGTTGAACCGTTCGCCCGCCTTCCGTATCGCCGCGCTCGAGGCCAGCGGCGAGCGCCGCGCCCGCACGGCCGCAACGACGGCGTCAAAGCGCGCCAGTCCACCGCCAAGGCACGCAACGAGATGCTTCCCGTCCACGACGCCGAGTCGAACCAGCAGGCCTTCCTTGCCGACCACTTGCCTAATCGCTGCGTCGTCAACGGCCTTGAATTCGGACAGATCGACAGATACATGGTCAATCGAAACGCCGCCGCTGTTCTCGGCTGCCCGGCGGTATTCCACCCGTTGCACAGCAAGTTCGAGTCGTGGATCGACAAAGACCCCCGTCTTCAGTGCGGCGATCCACGCTTGTATGTCGCTGGATAATGTTTCTGAATCGCCTCGAAGCGCTACGATTTTTGTCGCGGCGACGATACCGTCCGTACCCTCTGGCAGGGCGACCACGCTGAACGACACATCGCCGCCATGGGCCGCAAGGCGGCGAATCGGTCTGCGCAGTCGGTCCGCGCCTTCGTCGCTGATCACCCCCATCGATCGCATCATGGAGAGCCACGCGTCCGCCATCCCAATGGCACGCCCGCCGGCGGAGTGTTCCGTCATGCCGAAGGCGAGCGCAAACGGCTCGTCCAATAGACCCAGGAGCAGGGGCTTGGACGACTCGCGCGCCGTCGGTCCCGTCGCCGAGTCCGGGTCAAACTCGCGCGCGAGCTGGACGGCGATCCCCGTCTTCTCGAATCGCAGCGTCATCTGTACCGAAGTGGCCCGGCTGAGCGCAACGCCGCCGATACCGAACCGGCTCGACATCCACGTGGACAGCCCTTTTAGCGCCGGTCCGGACGAAAGGGCGCCGACGTTGAACCACGCCGTAGCGTCGCCGGTGCGGAATCGCCGCAACTGACGAGGTGTGGCGTGCGAGCGCAAGCTGCGCTTGGATTCAACGACGGTCTTCACCGCGGAGGCGTCGGAACCGAACACCGTAAATCTGCCCTTTGTCCCAACAAAGGTGTCTCGGGTGCGAAGCTTGACCTTTGTCAGCCCGTTCTCGGCAGGCTCGGGGCCGACGAGGCTGAGTAGGGCGTCACGATCGGTCGTCGGTACGATGAGCACAATACTGTTCGAGCCGGCCCCGCTTTGGCGCCCGGGTATCGTGCAGACGGCCAACGACCCACCGTCGTCCACGCCATCGATCAGCAACGACCACCCCTTGGCGGCGGTGACGGGACGAATGCTGATGAAGCCGATACGCTCGAGCAGCGCCCCAAACGCCTCGTCGAATTGGGAGAGATTGCGGATGATCACGGCCGACGATGCATCGGCCGGAATCGCCGACAGCACCGCGGGGGGTTCCAGTCGTGGCGGGGAGTCGGATGGTGGCGCCGTCGGCGCGGTTTGCCCGAGTCCGGCCAACATGACGACGAATGCGATCGCGGCGTCCATGGAGTTGATCTCCTCAACGAGCCCCGCGCCGCGGATGGAGCCCGCCGGAGCGCGGCACCGCGCGGCCCGCGACGCGCGCGGAATCGATTTCGGGAGGGAAAATACGGGCAAGCATGTCCAACGTCAATTCCGGGCAAGTTGGTGGCCGAACTCCGGGTGACGGCCCTGGCGCTCTTCGACCGCGTTGTGCGGCGGCACACGTCTTCGATGCGGTTAGCGTGCCGCCAACCCAGATTTTGTGCGTTGGCGTTGAGCGATAGGCGTGGCAAAGTCCGCTCCCTCACGGTCGCGGTTCGGATTTGGGTCGCCGCCCAACCCGCCAGTTTATCCGTGGCGATGCCCTGGAGCATCTCCGATTTCGTCTGCCGGATCCACTGACATTCGCAACGCATCAAACGGCGAGAGACCGCGCGGGCTGAAGCACGCGGCTCGGAACACAGAAGCGGGAAATGCTGTAGGCGGCGCTGGGGGTGATCGCGGTGGTGTGAACGTCGGACCGCCGGGCCACGCGGGCTGCTGCCGCGATCCCGTGAAGACCGGTTGCGGAGTGAGCCGTTCGAGCGGGCTTCGTTTCCGTGCCCCTCGCCTCGCCGTCGGTCGCCGGGCGCGGATCGCGCGCTTGGCGGTTTCGCGAAACGACGCACGCCCCGGCGGTCGTTGGCCGGGGCGTGACGCCATATCGCATCTATGTCGAATGAACGCGTTGCCGGGTAGTCCGCGACAGGGGCGCGCTGTGTGGTCTTATCATCGCGAATCCACTGCACCTCTTCGTCGCGTCCGACTGTCTCGACCGCCCGCCGAACCGCGGGTCGATCGGTCGAGGGCGTCTTACACCTTGAACGAAGCCACCAACTCCTTGAGCGACTGCGCCTGGCCGGAGAGTTCCTCGGCCGACCCCGACATTTCCTCGGCAGCCGACGCGTTGTTCTCCGTCACCGAAGCGACGTTTTGGATCGCCGTGGAGACTTCGCCGGCGGTTTGCGCTTGCTCGTTCGTCGCCTCGGCGATCTGGCCGATGCCCTTCGCGGTCTCCTCGACACCCTCGATGATCTTCTGCAGGGCGGCACCGGTCTGCTCACTGAGCTCGGTCCCTTCCTTGACCCGCATGGTGGATTCCTTGATGAGGACGTTGATCTCCTTGGCCGCCGTGCTGGACCGTTCCGCCAGCTTCCGTACCTCGTCGGCGACGACCGCGAAACCGAGCCCGTGCTCTCCCGCCCGCGCCGCTTCGATCGCCGCGTTGAGGGCCAGCAGGTTGGTCTGCGCCGCGATCTCGGAGATCACGCCGATGATCTCGGCGATTTGCTCGGCCGATTTGTCGATGAGCTTCATCGCCTCGATGTTCTTCGTGACGGCGGCGCCGCCTTCCTCCGCACGCTCGCTTGTTTCCTTGGCCGTGGCGTCGGCGCCCGCGGCGTTTTCAGCGACGCCCTTGATCATGCCGTTGAGCGACTGAATCGACGCTGACATTTCCTCGACGTTGGCGGATTGCGTTTGCGCCCCGTCCGACAGCGAGGTCGAGCCTTCGGACACCACCCGCGAGCCCTCGGTGAACTGGTCCGCCGCCTCGACGACCTGCCCGATCAGCGATCGCAGCCCCTGGATCATCTGATCGAGGCCCTCTCCGAGTTGGCCAATGGCGTCGGCTCCCTTGACCGTCACGGCTGCCGTCAGGTCGCCCTCCGCCGCC
>JADFHG010000581.1 GCA_022567365.1 Planctomycetota bacterium
CACCCAGTCCGCGAGTCCGGCGGACTTTTGCGACGAGATTGGTTTTGCGTGCTCCAACTGGCGTACCTGCGTTAACCCGCCGTTGCGTGGTGAGACCTCGTGATTCGTGCAATATGGCCGTTGCGGCCTGGAGACACTGCCTTGGGCGCCTGTTGAAGAAGTGTGGCACGGGCTAATAGCCCGTCTTAGCACCGGCGTTCAGCGGTTGAAAACAGGTGCCACACATACAGATCAGACTTCTTCAACGGGCTGTTAGGCGTCTGCGAGCGGCCAGCCCTCGACCGCCGCGGTATTCCTCTCGGAGGAACCGTCAACGGCGCATCGCCTCGAGCGGCCGTCCGAGAAGCACCGCATCGGGTTGTGCGTATTGTCGGACCCTTCTCGCGAAGCGTTCTCCCGTTCGCGCGGAGAATGCGGGTTCAACCCGCGGACTCCCGCCGGTCGCCCACGCCTCGTTTATCGGCGCCGGCGGATCGGCCGTCAACCTCGCGATCGTTGGATTTGCATCGGCTGATCGCGACCGGGATTGTCTTGCCGCGGCGCACGTCTATTATAGGCCACGCAGGCGCGGCGCGATAGGTGAGGCCGCCACAACGCCGACTGCCGGGTCCGTGACACAATCGGCGGATGGGCCTTGCCGCGTTCCGGGCGATGGTTGATACCGTTCCATCGCTGTGGGGTGCTACTGCGCAGAGCGCTCCCTTACAGTCGCGGTTCGGATTGGGCGGTGTGAGGCCGCCCGCACGGTCACGGACCCCCGACCGCCCGGTCGAAAGCGATTTCGGCGGATGCGCGTTGGGCGAGGAACGTTGCGTAGCAAGTTGTGTCGCATGGACCGAGTCACGAGCAAATGATGCGTTGGCCCGCCTTTGCCATTTGTGCGATCTGCGTCTTGACGCTTCAGGTGGCGATCGCGCCGAGGTTCGAGCTGTTTGGGCAGCGTCCGGACTGGCTCCTTGTGGTCATCGTGTTTTTCGCGCTCTACAGCCGCAGCGCGGACGCGGTTCTGGGGGCATGGTGCATCGGCATGGTCGCCGATCTCATGAGCATCGAACGCTTCGGGCTCCTTTCGCTCTCGTACGCGGGCGCCTGCCTGGGCGTGGTGGCCGTCCGGACCTACCTCTTTCGACATCACCTGATCACGCAGGTGGTCGTGACGTTTTTGGCGGGCGCGATGCTGCAATGCGTGTGGACCGTATACCAGATCCTGCTCTACGAACAGATCGGACTGACGATGGCCGCGGCGATTGGAAACGTCATCGTAGGCGCCGCGTATACCGCGATGTGGGTGCCGCCGATCCACTGGCTGTTGCAACGCCGGTCGCGGTCGTTCGGGATCGTCCGGCCACGCTACCTGTATTCGGGATGATGCCGCAGGGAACAACGGAGTGTTCGAACGCCGCCTGAAAGCCACTCTTTCGCTTCTCGCCTTCGCGCTGGCGATCATCGTCGGGCGACTCGTACATCTGCAAATCGTCCGCGCCGAGTTCTATCGCGATCGAACCAGCCAGATGATGCTGCGGGAACCGATTGTCCTGCCGTTTGTGCGAGGCCGCGTGCTCGATCGAACCGGTGAGATCCTTGTCAGCGACGAGCCATGCTGGGATCTTTGCGTCGATTATGGGGTCATCGCAATGAGGAATCGCCACATTGCCGCCGCCGTGAAACGGTGGGGTCGCCGGAATCGTTATCCCAGTGTCGAAATGCTGGCGGTCGATGAGAAGCTAGAGGCCGTGAAGAAGGCGTACCTTAGCGAAGTCGATCAGATGTGGCGGGACATCTCGCGATTCGCGTCGTTGCCCGACGCCGATCCCACGGAACGAATCGTCGAGCCCGGCTCGATCTTCGAACGCGTGGACAAGATTCGGCGCTCGGTCGCGGGCCGCCGGGGATTTGACGCGGCTGTGCGCGAGGAAACCTGGGCCCATCCGATCCTCACCGGCCTGAGCGCCGACAGGCAGATTGCCGCACGCGAGACGCGCGCGACCCGATACCCCTGGGTTGTCGTGAAACCGGCGTCGCGCCGC
>JADFHG010000104.1 GCA_022567365.1 Planctomycetota bacterium
GACGTGGCCGGTTCCTTGTTGGATATGTCATCGCTGGGAACGATCGCTAGTACTGGCGGTGGGAGGGCGTTAGTAGATATCACTAATGGTGGGCACGTGCTGATGGGGAACTTCATGAACACTCGCGTCACAACGACCATCAACCTCAACACGGATTCGGTCTTGAGCGTGGCCAGCCTCCAGGCAGACAGCCCGGTTGCCATTACGCTGAAGACGGCGACCGACCGGCTGGAGGCATCCGGTTCCCTGCTGTTGGGCAACAAAATCACGATCACGGCTCCGGCGGGTGGTACGGTGCGCGTCGGAGGGGATTTCCTTTACACGCACGAGAACGCGGCCGACCTCAGTCTGGGCTTGGCGCAGCTCGAGTGCGTTGGCGATTGGCAGTGGTTGGAGGTAGGTGGCACGGACTTCAACCTGGCGTGCGACTCGATTCCGGATGACAACTTCGGCTACCTGCAGTTGATCATCGGCCAGGCGGGTCACGCGTCCGTGGTGCAACTCGTGGACCTCCACGACAACCACCAGCCAGGCGTCGCCGATGCGCTGTATCTGTTCAACTTCGAGGACGACGACTGCAAGGGCGGAATCGAGGGCTTGCGGATGCTCGGAGGTTCGACCCTGGTGATCGGCGATCTCAACGTATACGCAATGCTCGACATCGACGAGAACGGCAAGACGGACGACGTGATAGAGCTGACCCGTCTTCACGACCTCTTCGAGCCCGGCGAGACGAGCTACCGCTTCAACCACACTGCCCCTGACGGGTTCATCAATGACGGGTGGATCATCAGACCCGAGATGTTTCCTCCGATTGGCGCGATCGATGCCCGGCAGCCATCCAACCCGGACGGCTCAAACCCGGCCGGTTGGACGACGATCGACCTGGTCTTCCTCGGGGATCCGCCGCCGTTGCCCGGGAAGAATGAATTCGAGGTTGAGGTGACGGGCGGCGGGACACCACCCGAAATCGTGGGCGTCACCGTGGGGAGCTACAAGGTGACCGTGGAACTCGATGGCCCGATTCCCCATGGCGATGGCGTCCATGGCGTGCAGACGAAGATCACGCACGTGCCCAGCGGTTCGAAGACCTGTGTCGGCTATCTGCCCGCCGACGTGAACAACGACCGCCTGAGCAATGCGAATGACATCCTTGCGCTCATCAACCACCTCAACGATGCACCAGGACCGTCGCTCGCTGACTATCAGACCGACATCGATCGAAGTGGTCTCACCAACGCCAGCGACATCCTCCGTGTCATCGACCTGCTCAACGGCGCTGGCGTATATGACCCGTGGAATGGAGCGACACTGCCGGAATGTCCGTAGGCAAGGCTTGTCGCGGGAACTCTGAATGGCGATGCTGCGTCGGTTGAGCACGGCTCCGTCTTCGTACAGCCTTCGGCGGAGGTCCGGCACCCCGCGGCGCGAGGAATTGCCGTAAGAACCGCCCTACCAGCGTGGCCCCGGTCGGCTCTTCGGATCATTGCCACCACCGCGACTACTTCCGTCCGGGTTCCGTCCGCCAATTGTCTCACTGCTGGTATCCGGTTGGAACGCGGTTTCGTGTGATACGTACGGGTTTCCACGGCAGGATCTCACCGGCAGGTCGGTTTCTCGAGAGAATGACCGGCGATCGTGCGCGCGGAAGCCCGGTGAGACGCGATTCCGCTCGCGTCCGATCAGATTTTTTTTTTGAGGACCACAGATCGCGCGCCTTGGTTGCGGTCCAATAAAACAATCCATTGTCCCGGCCCTCGGGAGAGTAGACCCGTTATCGGAATCCCTCGCGAGCCGCCGACGAGCGACGGTCACCACGAGGTCCGTATGCGGGGTCCGAAAGTATTAAAGGCGGATTATGGGCGAGACGATTTTGGACTTGGCATGGCATCTAGCCTCGGCGTCTCGGACGCAATGGGACGCCGGGCGAGGCATCTGGAATCGCCTTTGATTGCCAGGTCGGTGCCTTGGTTTTGTGCAGTGGGGTCGTCCGAATGGAGACCAGTGAGCTGGCCCGGCAGGCTGGCTGGTCGGCGCCAGTCGATCGACCCATTGCCCGCAAGGCGGGACTGCGGAACGTCGGCCCTAACGAACAGGCCGGGCTATGGTGCTTCAAGAAACCGCCGTGGCGGCATGGCAGACAACGGTAGCCCATGAGCGGGGTTTCGGTCGGGCGCTTGGAGACGAAACAGAATGACTCGGATCAATACGAACGTTGCGTCCCTGGTTGCACGTCGCGCCTTGGGCGTCAATAACATGTCGCTGAACATAGCGCTCAACCGTCTCAGCACCGGATTGAGAATCAACTCGGGTAAGGACGATCCAGCCGGCTTGATTGCATCCGAGACCTTGCGGTCGAGCCTACGTGCGATTACACAAGCCATCGACAATGCGCGGCGCGCCGACACGGTGGTCGCGGTGGCCGAGGGCGGTCTTCAGGAGATCAGCTCGCTCCTACTCGAACTCGAATCCCTCGTCGATGGTTCCGCCAGTGAAGCCGGTCTAACCAACGCTGAAATCGCCGCCAACCAAAGCCAGATCGACTCGATCCTCCAATCCGTCACGCGAATCGCGGACCAAGCCGCATTTGGCGATACGAAGCTTCTCAACGGCAATTTCGATTTTACGACCTCGGGCATAAACATAAACGAGGCCACCGGTGCCGTCCTGACGGACCTCAACAAGGTCCAGATCAACGCCGCCAAGATACCCAACGCCAGTTTTCGAACGGTCAACGTCAATGTCTTGGTGGGGTCGGGATTTGCAACGGCCAGTGCCCAGTTGGGCGGCGTTGGTTCGTCCGGTGAACTCGGTGGAGTCACGAGCGCGACAACCACGATCGAAGTTCGCGGTGAATTCGGCAGCGAGGTGATCAGCTTTGCGTCGGGAACGAGCGTGGCGGACATTGTGACTGCCATCAACAGCTCGTCGGAGCTGACGGGCGTTTCGGCAATAACGTCCGGTACGGCCGCCGCAGGTCAGATTATGTCCGTCCTGCTCACGAGTACGTCGTATGGCTCGGACGCGTTCGTATCCGTCTCGGTCTTGGAGAATGTGTCCACCTTTTCGTTGCCCGGCGGGGCGGAAGTAAAGGCATTCGGTACCGACGGCACCATTACGATCAACGGATCGAACGGCATCGTCAACGGTCTCAACGTTTCGGTCCGGGCGGGTGCGCTCGATCTCGATCTGACGCTGACTTCGACCTTTGGCGGAACGACCGGGGGCGCGACCTCCTTCGAAATCACCGGCGGCGGCGCGATTTTCGCCATCTCGCCCAACGTCGGGCTTTCGGGTCAGGAAACACTCGGGATTTCGGAGGTCTCGGCGGGCAAACTCGGCAACAAGGGCATCGGTTTCCTTACCACCTTGGGGTCCGGTCAGACGAACGACCTGTCCAGCAAGAACTTCGCATCCGCTCAAAGGATCGTCCGCGAGGCGATCAGTCAGATCGCCAAGCTGCGCGGTAGGCTCGGTGCGTTCCAGCGAAACACGTTGCAAACGACAATCAACTCGCTCTTGATCGCACGAGAGAACATCACCGCGGCGGAGAGCGCGATCCGCGACGCCGATTTCGCCGTCGAAACCTCGAACTTGACCAGGGCGCAGATCCTCGTCAACTCGTCCACCGCCGCATTGCAGATCGCCAATACGCAGCCGCAAAACGTGCTGGCGTTGCTCGGTTAGCAGTTCGCTGAAAAAGGCGTAGGACAGGCTTCCAGCCTATGAGTCCGTTGCAACATAAGCGGCCGCCCTCCCGGCGGTCGTTTCTTTTTCAACAGGATGCCAAGTCCGCGACACCGTGCGTGCCTCAAGCCCGCGGCTTCGGTTGTCCAGCCCGGCTACTTGTGAAGCAGCACCATGACCTCGCTCCGCGTACGCGCATCGCTTCGGCACCGGCCTCGAACGGCCGACGTGACCATGACGCTGCCGGCCTTCTTGATGCCACGGCACGTCATACAAGCGTGCGTGGCCTCCATGACCACGGCCACACCCTTCGCGTCCAACGCGTCCGTAAGAAGGTCCGCAATCTGCGAGGTGAGGCGCTCCTGCACCTGTGGGCGGTGCGCGAAATCGTCCACGACGCGGGCGAGCTTGGAGATGCCCACGACCTTCCCGTCCGGCAGGTATGCGACGTGCGCCTTGCCTTCGAACGGCAACAGATGGTGCTCGCACATCGAGTTGAACGGAATGTCGCGCAGCACCACCAACTCGTCATAGCACTCGGTGAATGTGGTTTCCAGATGGCACGCCGGGTCTTTGTGCAGACCGTCGAACAACTCCGCGTACATCCGCGCGACGCGCCCAGGCGTCTTGCGCAGCCCTTCCCGATCCGGATCTTCGCCCACCGCGACGAGAATCTCGCGCACCGCTTTTTCTATGCGATCAAGGTCCATGGTCCGATCATAGTTGTGCGGCAAGCGTCTGGCAAAGACGCCTTCGCATAATGATCTCGCCGCGAGTCCCCCGTGACGTGGAATGACCGGCTCCCCGCGTGCTGTGTGATCTTGCGGTTTGACGCGATCCGACGATCGCCACAGAATGTCCGGGCGAGGATTGGTGCCGGCAACGACGCGTTTTTTGGCAGTGCGGTGTGCGGCGGAGGATTCCCATGACCCAGGATGCTCGGCTGCTCTGGCAGCCGACGGACGATTCGGTTCGCCGGTCACAAATGCACGCGTTCATGACGGAGATGGCCGCCCGCTATGGGTTTGAGCCCGATTGGCCAGCGTTGCACCGTTGGTCCGTGCACCATCGCGACCGTTTCTGGCGGGAGATGCTCGACGTCGCCGAAGTGAGACCGACAACGCCCGCCAAGGAGACCTGCCGCGGTTCGGGAATGCTGTCGACCGAGTGGTTTCCGGGGATACAGCTCAACTTCGCCGCTCATCTCCTCCGGTTCGCGGACGATCGCGTGGCGATTGCGGCTGAGGACGAACTCGGACGAACCCGGTCGATCACCTATCGGCAGCTCAATCAGGAGGTTGCGCGTCTGGCGTCCGCGATGCGCGCCGTCGGGATCGAGCGAGGCGACCGCGTCGGCGGGTTCCTTCCGAACATTCCCGAGGCCGTCATCGGCATGCTCGCGACGGCGAGCATCGGCGCCGTGTGGTCTTCCTGTTCGCCCGATTTCGGCGTCGCCGGCGTGCTTGACCGCTTCGGTCAGATCGAGCCCAAGATGCTGATCGCCGCCGACGGATATTCGTATAACGGAAAGGCGATCGACACGCTCGAGCGCGTCGCCGCCATCGTAGAGCGTATCCCCACCATCGAGACCGTCGTCGTCGTTGGATTCATGACCGAGTCGCCGGACGTCTCCAATGTGAAGCACGCGCGACTCTGGTCGGATTTTTGCGCCGGCGCGTCCGGGCAGATCTCGCGGCCTGGGACCGACGGCGGGGCTGGCGCTATCGAATTCGAACCGGTCCCGTTCGATCATCCGCTCTATATCATGTACTCGTCGGGCACGACCGGGGTACCCAAGTGCATCGTCCACGGTGCCGGCGGCACGCTCCTTCAGCACATGAAGGAGCTCATGCTGCACACCGACGTGTCGCGCGACGACACAATCTTCTACTTCACGACTTGTGGGTGGATGATGTGGAACTGGCTCGTCAGCGCCCTGGGCGTCGGCGCGACGGTCGCCCTCTACGAAGGCAGCCCGGGCTATCCGACTCTGGATCATCTTTGGGATTGGTCCGAACGCATCGGTATCTCCGTCTTCGGCACCAGCCCGAAGTTCATCACCGCGTGCGAAAACGGCGGAATCAAACCCGGGGCACAACACGACCTTGCCAGACTTCGGGCGGTTCTCTCGACGGGATCGCCACTGACCGTCGAGAACTTCGACTGGGTCTATCGGGAGGTAAAGGAGAATCTCCAACTCTCGAGCATATGCGGCGGGACCGACATCATCAGTTGCTTCATGCTCGGCAACCCCATGCTGCCGGTATACGCAGGGGAGATTCAGTGCCTCGGGCTGGGCATGGACGTGCGTACGTTTGATCAAGAGGGACGCGAGGTCGGGGGCGACAAGGCGGAACTCGTCTGCTGCGCGCCGTTCCCGTCTCAACCGACCGGTTTCTGGAACGACCCCGACGATGAGAAGTATCGAAAGGCATACTTCGAGCGTTTCGACGGCGTGTGGCACCACGGCGATTTCGTCGAGATCACCGCGCGTGGCGGCGTGATCGTCTACGGCCGGTCCGACGCGACGCTAAACCCCGGCGGCGTGAGGATCGGAACGGCCGAGATATACCGGCAGGTCGAGTCGATGGAGGAGATCGTCGATAGCGTCGTCGTCGGCAAGCGCACGCCCGACGCCGACGTCGATGTGTGCCTCTTCGTCGTACTGCGAGAGGGCGCAACCCTCGGCGACGACCTCATCAAGAACATCCGGGACCGCATCGTCGCCGGCACGACCCGGCGGCATGTCCCGAAACACATCAAACAGGTCACGGCCGTGCCCTACACCATCAGCGGCAAGAAGGTCGAGCTGGCGGTCACACAGACGATCCACGGCGAGCCGGTACTGAACCGCGACGCGCTCGCCAACCCCGAGGCGCTGGACCAATACGCGGGGATTGTCTGAAGTGCGCGATCAGACGCAACCGATACCACGTGTGGACAACCGAATCTTCCGCAGCGGCCGTCGGACAGTGTAAACGCGCACTCCGCCGCGCGTTCGTTTCTTGAGGTAGGTCGAAATGGACCCAACGTCCGAAGCACAGAGCGTCGCGCTCGATCCCGCGACGGAAGAGACGACTTCTTCCCCGTCTCGATCGACCCGTACCATCAACGGCCCCATCACCGCGAGCGCGTGCGGCTCACGCTGCGCCGGATCAGTAAGGAAACACGGCTCGTGAGCTCTTGCAGTACGACCGACAGCGCGCCCGCCACACTCGTGGGCGACGGCTCGGAGTGGTTCGATATCCTACCGGAGGGTGACGCCGTGGTGATCCAACCGCGCGAGCCACTGCCGCGCAGGTGCGTCTTGAAGCCGATGGCGCTGTTCAGGGATGGCCGCGGTTTTCCAGAGATCTGCACGGCCATGGGGAGACTGCATTTCGTTCGTGGCCACTCCGATCCGGTGACATATCGTCCCTTCACGCTCGATGCGAACCGTCACCTCGAGGCGATGTTCTTTCCGATTGAGTCCATGCCTGATGACGAACTGCCTGCTTCGGCGGCCCGCTGGCGAAACTGGGCGACCATCGCGCGCCGACTATGTGACGAAGCTGAACTCCGATGGTCCGGTTTGCCAGATGATCAGATCGAGGTTCTTGTGCGATACGTACCGTGGCACGGACCCGTTGAGGGCTGCCTGCTGCATGCGCTCGTCGAGCACTATCATCCTCGCGGTGACTGCGTCATGGAGATTGGCTCATTGCGCGGCAATTCGGCTTTCTTGATGTCGCTCGCCCTGGAGGCCTCCGGTAGCGAGTCCGCGCTTGTGTCGATTGATCCCCACATCGAGCAGCCGTGGAATGCCGAGCACGTTCGCATCGCGCTTCGCCAGCTTGGGCAAGAGCGGAGGCTTGTGCAAATTCCCTTGATCTCAGATAGCGCGTGGAAGCTGTTGAGACCCGAGTCGGCGGGACTCATCTTTGTCGATGGTGATCACAGCGCGGTGCAGGTCGCGCGCGAGATAGATCGTTACGCCGATCTGCTGGCGCCCGGCGGGTGTCTCGTGTTCCACGACTACGGTTTCGGGCTCCATAACGGCCAGCCGGAAGCCCATCCGGGAGTGCGGCAGGCCGTGGACGCGAAAGTCATGAGCAGTGACACGTTCCGCCCCATCGCGCTCGCGCACATGACGATGGCGTTTGAGAAGGCTTCCTAGGCGCGGTCGCCGTTGGAGAGCCACGCTGCAAGCCACGTGAGCATGTGGCGCGGCTCGTAGAACACGTCGAGGTCGATGTCGTACAACCGTGCGAGCTCCAGGTAATCCAGATAGTCGCCGTCCCGCATGATCATGCACAGATGGCGACCGCAGATCGCCGGGATGTACACATTTCCGCCCTGCGGGGCAACGACCAGATCCGCAGAGTTATATAGCGAAATCTGCCGCTCGTTGCGCTCCGCCGGACTTGCACAGTCGGCGTAAATCGCGCGCATATCAAACGTCGCGTCGTCAATGCCGAACAACTCCGTGTCCGCAAGGGCCAAATGATCGTCGATCGCCGTCTGTTCCACAAAATGGTTGTAAACAACCCCGTAACCGTTCTCAAGAAACAGATCTCGTAATGACCGCAATGCGTCGGGATCGAAGAAGTTGATCGGGCGGTGGTAACGGTCCTCCCACTGCACGAGGTACTTGTTGTTGATGACGACGATCGCAAGACCGGCGATCGGCGACCACGGCTGAATGTGCGAATAGTCCGGTTTGACGTAGTTCGTCTCGTCAATCGAACGATGAATATCAACGGTTGTCCAGCGATGACCACCAACTTCGATCCGGCGGCGATTGACCAACGTGCCGGATTGCCGTCCCGGACAAACGAGAAGATCCGTTGGGTAGAGATCGGCCAAACGAGCGTACGCCAGCGGATCGCCCCAGCACCCACCGATGTACGATGAATCGACCTCGACGTGGTCGTTGGAGAAGTAATAGATCACTGAGGATCCAGGTCTTCCGAGTGTACGCAGCCGGATGCCGAGTGTTTCTCTCAGAAAGAGCAGATACGGGATCCACGAAACCAATTCGTAGCCGAACTCTCCGAGAAAGCAGAATCGCGCGTGCGCCGCTTCATCCTCCGTAAGCAACAGGTGGTCGTCGAAACTGGGGCGAACGGTCGATACGGCACCTTGCACAATGTCCGTTGCCGGCGCGTCAGATGGACTGGACGACGGGCTCATTCATCATTCCCTTGCTAATGCGGTGGGCGAGTTTCAGCGCCCGAGCAATTGCTTGATCCATGTCATAGTATCTGTATTCACCAAGACGCCCACAGAAAAGAACCCCGCTCTCGCGCTCGGCGAGCGCGCGATATTGACGATACAGCGTCCGATTGTGGTTATCGGGGAACGGGTATTCGTATCCGTCGCTATCGGTCGGGGTGAAGGGCGTTTCCGACGTGATGACGGTTCCACGGATTCGCCGCGCGTCCTCGCTGCGCATCATGTGTTTCCATTCGATTGTTCGAATGGTGGGGCACTCCGGTCCGGGCTCATTGATCTGCACGCAGGGCATGAGCCAATCTCGATCCCGTACATAGCGCGTCTCGCGCATCTGCCCACGGTAGGTCAGCCGGCCCAGGCAGTTATTGAAGTACTCGTCGATCGGGCCGGTGAAAACGAGTAACCGTGCGGCACGGAGCGTCGTCCGGTTCAGCAGATAGTCGTAGTCGAGCCGAAGCGGAATGCCCTCGGACATTCGCTCCAGCATCGGG
>JADFHG010000582.1 GCA_022567365.1 Planctomycetota bacterium
GAACCCGACGACGACGAAGACGTCAACGGCGACGGCGCGTTTGACGCGTTGGATTGCCAAGGATCCGTCGGCCCCGTCGGACCCGCCGGCGAACCCGGCAGTGACGGCGCCGATGGTTCCGACGGCGTCACCGGCGCTCAAGGTGCTCAGGGACCGGCGGGTGAAGACGGCGAGCCTGGACCGCAAGGCCCGACCGGACCCGGCGGACCGTCCGGACCCTCGGGTTCGCCCGGCGCTGACGGCGCAGCCCTATTCGACATGTTCATCGACGATTTCTTCACCGTCGGCGATGGCGACTACGGTACGCTCGAGCTCGACCCCGGCGACGATCTGCCCATCGAAGAAATCCGCGAACCGGCGCTCGGTGTCGTGCGGACAATGGCATTCCGCATGGCGATCCCACAGGCCTACACCCCGTTCAACCCGGTCACGATGCGGCTCTTTTTCTGGCGCGAGGGTCCGTTCGACGGATGCACGGTGCTCCGCCTCGATGCGTTTCGACTCCGCCACGCTGCGGGCGTCATTGCATACGGCGAGCCTCGCTTCATCCGAATCGACGGACCCAAGGATCCGGACCCGACCGGCATCCTCGTGACCATGGACCTTCCGCTCAACAACGGGAAGGCGAACCCCGCAGAGGGGCTGTCGCTGCCGGACGACTTGCTGGTGGCCGATTTCCTGGCGTTCGAGTTCAACACCCTCGACGATTACGACGACGGCGGCACCTATACCCTTCTCGGCGCGAACTTCTTCGAGTCGAGTTCCGACGATGATCTCGCCGTCGTGCATGCAACCATCTTTGATTCGCGAGACGAAATCGATTGCACGGCGGGTCCGATCGTCGATTGCAACGAGAACGGCATCGACGACGGCGACGAGACCGCGCCCGGCGTATGCACGGAGAAGTCGCCCGCTTGGCCGGAGTGCGTCGATTGCAACGCCAACAACATACCCGACGTTTGCGAGATCAGTTCGGACAGCGACGCCCCCGGCGGACCGTTCTTTTGTCAGCCCGATTGCATCGGTTGCCCCGACGAATGCGATCCGGACTGCAACGACAACGGCATACCCGACGCCTGCGACGACCAAAGTCCGCAGTGCCCCACCGTCGATCTCGTATTCATCGTGGATACGTCCGTCTCGATGCAGGACCAGTCTGACGTCATCTGCGCGGTCATGGATGAGGTCGTCACCGGGCTCGAGGAAGGGGGCGTCAAGGTCAATCCTCTGACACTCGCGATATCGCCGAACTTCCCGAAGGCATTCTTCCCATGCCTCAGCCCGGCCCTTTCGGTCGGCGGCATGATGGGCAACGACGTTCCCGGCGAGGACCGCTGCCCCGGCGGTCTCGACGGCGGCGGGGATCAGGAGAGCGACGAGAACTGGGGTCCGGCGACCGCGATCACGGCCGGTCTGTATCGTTGGAGCAAAGGCGCGATCCGCGTGGTCGTGCCGATCAGCGACGAGGGACCGTGCCTCGGTTCGCCGTGCGACATCGACGGTGGCGACGGGTCGGCGATCGACAACGCCATCGCCATCGCGCTGGCACACGACGTCATCGTCGCGCCGATCACGGCCTTGGGCGCGGACGACTGCACGATCACGCTGGCCGATCAGATCGCGAACGAGACGGGCGGGATCCGATCAGGTTTGGACGACGCCGCCGAGTTGCTCCCCGCCCTCATCGGTTCGATCGTGCTCGATTCCTGCGTGCCGTTCTGCGACGAAGGGGGATAGGCCACTGTAGCCCAGTCGCCCCCGCCCAAGGATAGGGGTAGGAAGAGCCGGTTGAGTACCCGGCCCCTCCCCCCTCCGAACCGTGCGTGCGGATCTCCCGCACACGGCTCTCCAGTTGGTGGTTTACCGCAAAGCGGACTGGCACGCCCGTCCCCAGGTGCGCCGCATGGCAAGCGCCCCGAGAGCAGCGAGGAAAACGCCAGATCCGCGCGTCCTCCGTCACTCGGGTCGCCAAGCTGCCAGCACACGCGCCGCACCCACCGCAGGTTCCGCCCAGC
>JADFHG010000583.1 GCA_022567365.1 Planctomycetota bacterium
TTAGGCGGAAAACAAGGCGGATAGACCGCAAACCATAGCATCGACCCGAAGCCAGCGCCGCCACAGCTCTAGAATAGCTCATACAATACGGCGTCACCGGGTCGCAGGTTCACGGGAATGGTCAGCCGGCCATTCCGGGCGTCTCTCACCCTGCCGGCCCCGGCCACCGAAGTCGGCGGAATCTCGACGGCGCGCTTGATCGGGGCGCCGACGAGGTCATGAGTAATGGTCGGTGCGTCGCGGAGGTAACCGTCGCCGGCGTTGAACACCAACAGATAGCGCCTTTTTCCCCGCACGAAGGTCGTCAGTTTCGCCCCCTGCCGATGCCCCGGATCCTCGCCGGAAAGCGGGGTCGGACGCGCACCGGCCAGCTTGCCCCCCCAGCGTCGCGCGCGGATTACGACCGCCCGTAGCGAGGTTGTCATCGAGGGACCGAAGGCGCCGCGTCCACGCACGACGCCCGGCGGGTCACCGGCGACGCGGCGGTAGCGCTCGATCAGCAGCCCGCCGGTTCGCCCGGCGATCAGACCGGCGTGGAATTCGGTCAGGAAGGGGTCGGCGCCTGCTTCGCCTCCGGCGGATTCAAGACTCGATACGTGGACCCTGCTCATGGCAGCGCCGAAACCGGCGTGGTGGTACTCGGCGTTGACGTTAAACACTTCGGTGCGCCCGGCGAGGGCGGCCCGAACCCGATCCAACCGGTCGATCGCGCGTTCGTTCGTCGCCGAAATAGCGAGTGCCCTCATTGCGGGATGCCGCGACACAGCGGTGGAGATTCCGTCGAGGAGCGCTCGGAGACTCCGACAGCCGTTTGGGAAGCGCCCGGTCGTGACGAAGTATTGCACGCGGCGATCCGACAGGGAGACTCGGAGTCCGTACGCGTCAGCGATATCCAATAGCCGAACTCGGTCGGGGTCATCGACGTGGACCAGCAGAACTTCGCCGATATCATCGCTCGCGATCGCTTCGAAATCCCGATCGATCGTCTTCCAGGCCCGATCCGCCTCGTGCGCCGCGCGAACCGGTTCGACGTCGTATCGCATCACAATCCGGTATGTGGGGCGATCGATCGCCGGCAGCGTTGCGCAACCCACCGGCGCAATCAAGCAAGCCAACGATCCGACCGCCAACCATCCGGTGGGACCGAGCGCGGCGCCGCCGCGGCGCAGCCGCAAACGCGCGTCGGCGATAGCCGGGGATCGCTCGAGGTTGACGGATCGGTCCCGAGGCCGATACACTCCGCTCGTCGGGGCGCCGAGCATCAGCGCGCGGCGCGCGATCGAGGCAAGTTGGCCGACGGAGTCATGCGGTTGAATCATCGTTTCAACATCATACTGACGACCTTGTGGGCGGCTCTGGCCGCGTCCGCGGGATGCCACGCGCCGCCCATCGATCGCGACATGAGCGCACAGCGTCGTGTGCTGTCGTTGCTCATGCCGAGCAGCATCGAGGTCATCGGACCGTTCACCCGCGTCAAGAGTTTTGATGACGACGCCATGCCCGATGGTATCGAGCTTTTGCTCCGTGCTGTCAATGCGCTCGACAACCCCGGGTTGATGATCGTCGGCGACGTTCGCATCGAGCTTTATGAGCATGTGCCCGCGAGCGGCGACCGCAAGGGCCGCATGCTCGAGGAATGGAGGATCGCCCTCCAGACCGCCGAGGATCAGCGGATGTACTGGAACCAACTGACCCAGATGTACGAGTTTCGCTTGGGGCTGGACGTTTCCGGGATGGCCGAGGACGATAAGTACGTCTTGCTGGTGACGTACACGTCTCCGTTTGGATCCCACCTGATCGACGAGTTCATTCTCGAGTACGGCGGATCGAGAGGATTCGCCGTGGGATCAAGTCGGTAAGAACGTGCCCCCGGCTGCACGAGCGCGAGCACGAGCGCGAGCGCGGTCGCATTGGACGAACAACGAGACGGCTTGGACGAAGTCGCTCGAACAACACATGGTCAACCATTGGATTGGAGGCTTTCGCCATGCAACACAAAGTATCCGTCTTGG
>JADFHG010000584.1 GCA_022567365.1 Planctomycetota bacterium
GACGAAAGGCTCGTGCCGGTGTGATCGTCTTCAGGGTAGGGCTATGAAACTCAGCTCGTTTGATCGAGGTGCGCCAACCCGCCTTCAAGTCCGTTGCACGAGGCGGTTTCGACCCGTGGGTTGAAACTCATGCCAACCGCTTCTCACCGTGGGGCATGGAGCATATCGCGTCCGTCGCCGCCGCATCCGCGGAGGGGCGACGTCGCCGGCGACTCATTCGTCGCGCGCTCCAGAGCCAGCGCCTTCGATTCCCATGTCGACGATCAATCAGCATCGGGGTGCGTCGCGCACCGGACGGTCTCAAAGTCGAGAACCGCCGGGCGTTACGAAACACCACCCGCTTGTGAAGCCATTCGCGAACATCCCGACCAAGCCCCTGTCGAGCTTGACGACGAGTGCTCTCCTTCCTTCGCGAGACCAATACGCGACCGGTGGCCCAAACCGTCGGTCGCCGATGGGCGACATGCCGCAGAGTATCGCCAGCATCCGCCCATCATATAATCAGGCGCTTTGACTATAGTGGCATGTGCGAAGATGTCAAGCGCTGCTGCGCGCGGCGTTGTGAGCGCGCACAGCGGCGCCGCCGGGGCGGGCAACTCGGACGAATCCGCGAGAAAAGTCGCGGTCATCGGTTCGTGGCGCATGGTCCATGAACCTCATTGGGTACGCGTCGGAGATGCCGGTGCGGGGAGGGCTCGCCTTCGGTGAGCCGTGTGCCCGTAAAGAAGTATGGCTTCGGCTCGGCGCAAGACTCGTCTTCGGGCTCGAGCAGGCGTATGATTCAGTCTGACCGTACGCCGAAACGCACGGTCGCGATGCCGCGTCTCGCCGTCAGGATGCCGAATGGCCGCCAAATACTGGGGGTCGGCCAGTGGGGATTTATTTTTAGCGCGCCGTTGCAGGAAGGCCTTGTCGGGAGTGTACCACATGTCGGGCGGTCGGCCCGCAGCGGTCGAAGATCGTTCGAGCAGCGGCGGCGGCTGGCCATCGCGCGATGCGCGAACGAGCACGCACACATCATGAATACGGACCTCCTTGTCGTTGTTCGAGGATATCGGCTACAGACGGAGTTCTCAGCCAGCGCCTGGAGCACATAGGATGACCGCCAAACGCAAGCGCCTCAAACCGACGGCCAAGGACGGCATGGTCGCGCTTCGCGATCACGTCCTCGCCCGCGCGCAGCTCGCCCATGAGCGCTACGGCTCGGACATGGGTCTGGACGGATTGGAACGGCTTCTCGCGGACAGCGACGTGGTTCGCTACCCGTGTGGGATCGTCGTGGACGGCGGCGCGCTCGAGCCGGGGGAGTTGGCCTTCGCGAGGCAGCGCGGCGAGAAGGCCGCCGACGGGTTCGACGTCGTCGTGCACCCCAACTTCGCCTGCGACCACGCGGCGCTCCCGGTAATCGTCATGTATCAACTCGTTGTCGTGAACTACGGCGGCATTGCCACCGAAGAGGAGGCGGAACTCTTCGGCGCGACCGTACTCGGCATGGACAAGGAAGATTACTACCGCAAGCTCTGCGCGCTCGCCGACTCACTCGCGGGATAACAGCCTTTGAACAGGTTGAAACCGCGGGTGTGGGGTCTGCGCCGGAAAGCGGAACCGGCAGGTGTAGCCCAGTCGCCCTCGGCTGGAAGCGCGCCGGCTGGTCGGTTCGGCGCCAGCGCATGCACGAACACACGCGGGGGCGGGCGTGCTAGATGGCGAACACACCCGGGGGCGGGTGTGCCACATTATTGGCATCGCGCTCTGACAGGTTGTTAGCGCCAACCAGCCGGGCGACCGTCGCGACGGCCGCCCGGCTGGGAAGCGTTCGGCTGACTTGGGGAGGTGTCAACCGGTCTTTGATTCATGGATGTCGGGCATTGGAGCATTTCCCGATTTCGTATACCGGATCCACCGGCATTTGCAACGCATCAAGCGGCGAGAGATCGTGCGGGCTGAAGCCCGCGGCTCAGAATACAGGCGCGCGAAATGCTTCAGCACGGCAACGTTGCCCCGATGTA
>JADFHG010000585.1 GCA_022567365.1 Planctomycetota bacterium
GGCTGGTTCGTCGCCGAATGGTTCGTCGCGGAGTGGTTCGTCACGGAATGGTTCGTCGCGGGCTGTTTCGCGGCGGGCTGGGGTACCGCCGGCGCGGACGTTCGTACATCCCCTGAGCCGCGGGCTTCAGCCCGCGCGATTGTTCCAATATGAAAAAACGCAGGTGCCCCATCTTCTCCGAAGGTGGGGGCTTGATGATGCGACCGGTGCAACCGCCGGCGTGCGGATCATCCTCTCCCCCACCTCGAAAACGAGGTGGGCCACCCGTCCAGGGATGAAGCCCGCGCGATCGTTCGTACATAAAGGAGCGTCGCGCCAAATACGTGACATCGCGCGGGCTGAAGCCCGCGGCTCGGAGGAAAGCCATGGTCGCAGCGCTCATGAAACACACTACTACCCAAGGTCGAGGGCATACAACGTATCGGCCGTGCGCACGTAGAGCGTTTGTCCGACCAGGGTCGGTGCGGTGCGCGTCAGCGAGTTGAACATTTCCGCTCGGGCATGGACCTCGAGCTTTTCCCGCGACACGGTGGCGATCGCCAGCACGCCGTCTTCGTCGAGGATGATCAGTTTGCCGTCCGCGCGAAGGAGCTGCGCCTTGGCGAATCCGCGTTCCTTCCACAGGACTTTCCCCGTCGCCGCGTCAATCGCGGACAGAAAGCACGGCCCGTTGCCGCCGCTGGAAAGATACAAAACGTCGCCGTCGCGAATGACCGATCCAAAATGGACTTGGACTTTCTTGTTCTTCCATACCTCACGAGCGTTGGTCTTCGCGGACTTGCGTTTCACTTCGAGCATGCGGCTGCCGGTGCCATAGGCGGACGAGATGAAGAGCCTCCGATCCGCGCCCCAGACGGGCATGGCCGCATTGACGTCCGGATCGGTCTTGTGCTGGAAGGTCCACAGCTCGGCGCCGTCGTCGGGGTTGAGCCCCGCGACCTGTCCGGACATGAGGGCCACGAGTTGCTTCTCGCCGTCGAGCTCGATGAGGATCGGCGATGAGTAACTGGTCTTGTAGTCGTGCCTGGCCCATGCGACGCTTCCGTCCGCGGCGTTGAACGCCACCACGCCGTTTCCCTCGCCGCCCACGGGCACGATGATCATGTCGTTGTAGGCAATCGGGCTCGATCCGAACCCGAACATCTGCGGTCGGCTGCCGTACTCCTTGATCAGATCGTGCTGCCAAACAACATCGCCCGTCTTCTTGTTCAGGCAATGCATCATCCCGGCCACGCCGATTGCGTAGACGTGATCGCCGACGATCAAGGGCGTCGCGCGTGGTCCGATGCCGAACTGTTCGACGATGCCGTCGTATAGCGGCGCCTTATACTTGTGGGTCCAAATCCGTTTGCCTTTTCGATTGGGGTCGAGCGCGACGATGAACTCCTTGCCCTTCTTTCGAAACATCGTGTAGAGCGCACCGTCGTCCGCGGCGATGCCCGCGAGTCCGTCGCCCAGCTTCTTCTTCCAAAGTCGTTTCGGTCCCTTCTTCGGCCACTCGATCGAGAGCGTTCCCGACTCGACCGTAAAGTTCCGATTCGGACCGCCGAACTGCGCCCACTGAGCTTTCACCTCAGCGACGCTTACCGTAGCGAGCAACATCAACGCAACCACCGCGACGCCCATATGACGAGCACGGACCGATTCACGCCCAGCCTGTTGGCACATAGTCAACTCCGATCGACAACGACAACCCCGGCTACAAAACCGATCGTAACCGCCAAACGTGGCGCATCCAAACCCCAGCGCCCTCATCGCTGACAATTTCTTACGACGCTGGCGCGTGCGAAGGCAATTGCTTGGTGACGTGTGAAGTGATGAATCGATGCGGGCATTCCCCGGGATCCGGCGGATGGCTTGGGCAAACTCGTACGCCCGTGCGCCTCGGGCGCCGCAAGACACGGGCAAGCTACCGCTTGCCCATGGCACCCATCACCTGAAGTGCAACCGAACACCGGAGCATTTCTCGATTTCGGATGGCGAATCCACGGACATTCGCAACGCGCCCA
>JADFHG010000105.1 GCA_022567365.1 Planctomycetota bacterium
GAAGTCCGCGTAGCGTCCGCCCCCTGTGGCGGACGTGGTTTTCGAATCCGCTATCGCCTTCCTACGTCCGCCACGGGGGGCGGACGCTACGAACTCGGGTGGACAACACTTCTTCAACAGGCTGCTACGGGCGAGAGGGCATTGTGCGAGTGGGTCGAACCAGCGCCCGCGCGGCGAGGACGCTCGCCCGGTAAGATCGTGATTCTCAACCCTTTGACGCCGGAGGCGACGGTTCATTCGCCGTGCAGCGGTCGCATCATCAGTGCGTCGATCGCGTCGCTCGGCGAAACTCCGTCGAACAACACCGACGCGACGCCGGAGACGATCGGCATCTCCACGTCGTGGCGCGCGGCCAGCTCGAGGACGCTTCGCGTCGTCGGGACGCCTTCAATCACCGACGGGGTCGATGCAAGCACCTCGTCGACCGGAACACCCCGACCGATCCGCTCGCCCGCCGACCGGTTCCGGCTGATCTTGGATATGGCCGTCGTGACGAGATCGCCGACACCGGCCAGCCCGCGAAACGTGTGGACCGACGCGCCCAGCGCCATGCCCAATCGCGTGATTTCGACCAGCCCACGGGTCACCAACGAGGCCTTGGCGTTATCGCCGGCTTCAATCCCGTCGGCGATGCCCGCGGCGATCGCGATGACGTTCTTGACGGCGCCGGCCAGCTCGACACCGACCAGATCCTCACTGCTGTACACTCGGAAATACTTCGTCGCAAAGCAGGCTTGGATCATGCCGGCCACGGAAGCGTCCTTCGATGCGACAACGACGGTTGCCGGTTTGTGTGCGGCGACTTCCGGCGCGATGCTCGGTCCTGAAAGACACGCAACGGGCACGGGACCGAGGCAATCGACGATGATATTTGTCGGGGAAAGAAGGGTGTTCACCTCGATCCCCTTCGCCACGCTCACGACCGCCGCGCCGGCGGGAATGTGCCCCTTGAATCGCGTCCACACCGAGCGCATGTGCTGACAGGGGACGGCCGAGACGATGAGTTGAGGATCGTTCAGCGCTCGTGGATCGGACGTGAACCGCAGGGAAGCCGGAAGCGGATGGCCGGGAAGGTATTGCTTGTTTTCACGGTCGCGGGCGAGGGTCTCAATACGCTCGTCCGACCGCCCCCAGAGCACTACTTCGATGTCCTTTTCGGCGAGGAGAATCGCCGACAGCGTCCCCATCGCTCCGGTACCGACGATTGCCGCGCGTTTGATGTCCACGTCGATGAACCGGTCGAGACGCCGCCGGCACTGGCGAACGGCTCAGGAAACACGTCGTCAGTGCCCTGTTACACTGCAACCTAGTGCTGTGTTGCACTTCGAATTGACGGATGCCATGGGCAAGCGGTAGCTCGCCCACGTCTGACGGAACCCGCATCGCATAGGCAAACGAACCTGCCCGCGGTATCCGCCGCCGCCCCATGAACACCCCTGCCGATCCATCACTTCACGGACCACGGCTCACTAGAGCGATTGCGACTATTTCCTAGCGTCTGCCCACTGCGGCGGACATGGCGATCGAGGGCTCCGGCCCTGTCGATCCCGCTACAAGTCGAATAAAACTGCACTAGTACAGTGTTTCATATGTCCTACGACTATGATTCTCCTCCGAGCCGCGGGCTTCAGCCCGCGCGGTGCCACGGAATTGCGTACCCGTTGCGGTATTTGCAACTCCGCGCAGGCTGAAGCCTGCGGCTCAGGTAGTCGCGGAACTTATGAAACACGATACTAGCGTGCGACCAACCCGAATCCAGCGGGTGGGTGTTGAGCGGTAGACGTCACATCGTCCGCTCCCTCACGGTCGCGGTTCGGTTTCGCGTCGCCGTTCAACCCGCAAGTTTCGGCGCGACGTTGCACTATGACGCGCGTGATCGATCGGAGCGTTCGCTTGGCGACGCTACCGGTGTCACTCAGATCCCGCCAAGCCCCAGCGCGCCAGCGATCAAGCTCGTGATCAGAATACCGAAAACCGAGTCGAACAGCCCGGTCCCGAGCGAACTGCCGAGATCGCAACTGCCCGCTTGCAGCAGTACGCCGGCAGCCAACCATGGTCCTAAACGCCTCACCATCTTCTGCGCGATCCTGTTCAAAACTGGCTCCTTAATAAAAGCAACGTCCACCGATTCGCAGCCCGCATCCCACTCGGACCGGCGTCGCTTGTCAACCGACGCTCCGGATCGCTCGCCGTCGCCTGGTTTCCTCCAAGCGCGCCGACCCCGGCGACTCACTCGCGCGAGCCACCTAGGCTCACGGCATCGGGCTGCAAGATAACCAACTCGCTGGCAATGTAGATCGGGACGGGATTCACACCACCCGTCTGAATGCGTTTCGCGGACGCACGCACGCCGACGTAGCGCCCGACAAAATCCTCAATTTGAATCATCGACTGAGGAGGAATCTCTATGTATCCAACCGTTCGCGCGTTCGGCAATTTCGGATCCACAAGGCGGTACCGACGCGGCGTCGTTCCCTTCGGATAGATCGCACTGAAGCGAAGCTCGCCTTGGACGTGGAAGCCCCCCTTCACCGGCGGCGGAACCTTTTGCAACTGGGCCCGTTCAGCAAACGACGCGCGGCGAATCTCTTCGGCCTTTTCGCGCAGGCTGCCGACGTATCGAGCGGATTCTTCGAGCTCGACGATTCTCGTCAATTGTTCGATGCGCACGCCGGCGTACCGTGCGGCGAACTCATCGCCCTGCGAATCGGCAATCTCGCGGTATGCCTCGATCCGCGCCGTCAAGTCGCGTTCCCGAAGCGGGAGCTTCAGCGCCTCTCGCGTTTGAACGTCCAAGGCTTCGAGCGCTACTACGGACGGAGATTGCCAGGCCGACGACGACGAAGAGCCCGACGAACTCGATCCGGCTCGGTCGTGCATCACGGCCTTCGCCGCATCGTCCGCAGGGTCGATCGCCGCATCGTCGACCGCCATCGCTTTGCCTTCTGGCCCGGCTCCCGCTCCCGCATCGCGCGGCTCGCTCGCGGGCAACGCGGAATCAGCCTGATTCTCCAATCGCAGCAACTCGTCCGGGACGAAGCTCACGAAGTCACGGCTGATCCAAACCGTCGCCCCGACGGGCGGTTCAATCTGGTAATAGCCATCCCCCGTCTTGCCCGAGATGCGCACCTCCGCGCCCTTGGAGAGCATCAACTGTACGGTGTAGCGATGGTCCGACAGCGACGACCCCGTACGCACGCGAACGTTGTTGCCGTTGACCACGCCCCTGCGACCGTCGGCCGTGTCCACGTAGTCCGTCGAGATCAAACTGAACAAACCCTTCGCGGGCAGGATCTCGTACCAGTTTTCACGCTCGCCGACGACGCGCACGCGCGTACCCGCGTCGAGCTTCGTCACCGTGTAGTGGTTGTCGCTGGGACCGCTGCGCACATACACATCGTTGCCCGTCACCTCTCCAATGGCGATGACGTTGGGTGCAGTTGGTTCTTCGCCGCGCGACGGCGAGGCACCGGAGATCGCGACGATCAGGCCACCGAGCAAACATATAGAGAGAACGTTGGTGTGGTTCTTTGCGGACATGGCACCATCCTTAGAGACTGACAGGACAACGATCCATCGAATCCTCCGTGGGCAAACCCACCCGACCGCAAACACCCGGAAGCTACCCCCGCTTGCCGCCCTTGTCAACAAAGCACCGGCAAGCAAATAGATCGCGCGGATCACCCGCGATTAACACCGCGCGCGGCGTATTGGTATACTCCGCCCCAAGATGACCACCACCGCGCTTCGGAAATGTACCGCAGACAGCATCATCGAGCCCCTCGATTGCCGTCCCCAGGCCGAGTCGGTGGCTGTGAGTTTTGCCCGCGACACAGCCCCCGCCATCCTTGAAACACAGACGTCCGTGGGCAGCTACGGCCCGTTTTCCATCTATGCGTGCGACCCCGTGGACGTCGTTGAAATCGCAGGTTCCACGACCGCCGCCCCCGCGACCACCATGCCGCTCACCGCGCTCGCACAATGCATCGCGCGTTACCCCAAGATCGAACACTCGGCCCCGGACGGACCGTTTTGCGGTGGATGGATCGGCTACATCGGCTACGAGGCCGGCCTCTCGATCGAGGGCCTCGCACCCGCGACGATCCATGACGTGGACATACCCCTCCTTCGTTTCGGCCTATACGACTCGGCGGCCGTGCTCGACCGGCGAACGGGCCGGTGGTATGCCACCGCCGTCGATTGGCCTGAACCGTTTTGCCGGCGGCGCCCGTCCGCGGCGAGGCGAATCCGCGCGATCCGCGAGCGGCTGAACCAAGCGGCGACCGTCCCACCAAAGGAATCGCGCCGGTCGGTCCATGCCGCAGCCCCGCGGGCTAGCATGACCCGGCAGGCCTACGAGTCGGCCGTGGCCCGCGCGAAGCAGCACATCGAAGCGGGCGACATCTATCAGGTCAACCTGACGCAGCGTTTCAGCACGACCACCGACATGACCCCGATCGAACTTTTCCTCCGGCTGCGGCGGGTGAGTCCCGCGCCCTATGCCGCGCTTCTGAGCTGGCGCGACCGAGCTGTGATTTCCTCGTCGCCCGAGTTGTTTCTGAGGCTGGGCGGCGGACACGTCGTCACGCGTCCCATCAAAGGCACCCGACCGCGCCATGTGGATCCGTCAACCGATCGAGCCCTACGCGAAGAGTTGGTTCGTAGCGAAAAAGACCGCGCCGAGCTCAACATGATCGTGGACCTGCTCCGCAACGACCTTGGGCGCGTGTGCGAGTACGGAAGCGTCCGTGTCATCGACCCGGGCGAGATCGAACAACATCCGACCGTATACCACAGGGTCGCGACGATCGAGGGCCGGCTGCGAACGGACGCCGGCTGGCTTGACCTGCTCACCGCCACCCTTCCCGGTGGCTCGATCACCGGAGCGCCGAAAATCCGGGCGATGCAGATCATAAACGAGCTCGAGCCGACGGCCCGCACGGCGTACTGCGGCGCGATCGGGCTGATCGGTCTCGACGGTTCGCTTTCGCTCAACGTGGCCATCAGGACCATGGTGCAGGTCGGCTCTTCGGTACACGTCTATGCGGGCGGTGCCATCGTCGCGGACAGCACGGCCGACGAAGAATATGAAGAGATCATGGCGAAGGCCGACGGGATGTTCGCGGCGCTCGGGTGTCCGCGCCCCACCGCAAGACAGATCACGACCGGAGTTGCCAATAAGTGACACCCATGCTCTACATCAACGGCGAGTTCGTCACGGAGCCCGACGCCAAGATCAGCGTGTACAATGGCGGCTGGCTGCACGGCGCCGGTCTGTTCGAGACGATGCGGGCGGAAAACGGCAAGGTCTTTCGTCTCGAATCGCATATCGGGCGATTGCGGCGATCCGCGGAAACCCTGCTCAGCCCGATTCCGCGCGAGGAGCTACCGGACCACGACTCGCTCGCCGACCTGCTCCGCCGCAACGCACTTCGATCGGCGCGCATACGCTTGACCGTGACGGCGGGTTCCATGCGCGACGGCGGCGACCCCGAACGAAAGAACCTCATCGTCTGCGCGGCCGCCTCCGAACTCGGCGGGTACGACGCCAAACTGTATGAAGACGGCGTGGGCGTCCTGATCGCCCGATATCAACAGTCGCCGACCGACCCGATCGCCGGGCACAAGACCACCGCCTACTTGGCGCGGCTCATCGCGCTGCGCGACGCCCATGCGGGCAAGTGTGCCGAGGCCCTTTGGTTCACGACGGAAAACCGTCTTGCCGAAGGTTCGATCAGCAACGTGTTCATCGTGCGCGACGGCGTCATCGCGACCCCGCCGCTCGATACACCCGTTCTGCCCGGAATCGCTCGCGCCATCGTGCTCGAAACGCTCGCTGACCATGCCGAATTGAAAACGGACGAGCGAATTATCACAATCGATGATCTCCTCGACGCCGACGAGGTGTTTCTTACGAATTCGATCATGCAGGTGCTGCCGGTGGTCCGCATCGAAAAACGCGAAATCGGCGAGGGTCGCGTCGGTCCCGTGGCGAAACGGCTGTTCGAGGCCTATCGCGATCTCGTCAAGAAGGAGTGCGCCGGCGAATGAGCGCGAAGCGGAGCAAGAGACGAATTGCGACTGTCGCGGAGGCGTGCGACGTACTCGACGCAATCGCCCCGATCGCGCTCGCGCAGAGCTGGGACAACGTGGGGTTGCTCGCGGGCGACCACGATGCCCCCGTCCGGCGAATGCTGTGTTGCATCGATTTGACCCCGGCCGTCGTGGACGAGGCCGAGGCGGCGAAGATCGACTTCGTCATGGCCTATCATCCGCCGATTTTCAAGCCTGTTTCCCGATTGACCATTCCCGGCGACGGTGCGGAGTCCGCGGTCTTCCGGTGCATTCGAAGCGGAATCGCCGTCTATTCGACCCATACGGCCCTCGACGCGGCGGACGGTGGCACAAACGACGTCATCGCGGCACATTGCGGCGTCCGCGATACCGAGCCGCTCGAATTCGTCGACGACCCACGGACCGACGAATGCAAGGTCGTCGTGTTCGTGCCGCCGGATGAGGTCGAGCGCGTAGCGAACGCCATGTTCGACGCGGGCGCCGGCCACATCGGCGATTACAGTCGGTGTAGCTATCGGCTCGCCGGACACGGAACGTTTCTCGGCGGCGAAGGCACGAATCCCGCCGTCGGCACGCGGGGTAAAATGGAACGCGTCGACGAGATCCGACTCGAGGCGATTGTCTCGCGACCCGATGTGCCCGCCGTCGTGGCCGCGATCCGACGAACGCATTCGTACGAGGAGCCGGCCTTCGATGTGTACCCTTTGTGCTCCCACCCGGTGCGCGGCATCGGTCGGCGCGGAAAGCTACCGACCGCTACCACACTCGGAAAGCTGGCCCGCAAGTTGAAAAAGGCGTGCGCCGCGCCGACGGTGCAAATCGTCGGTTCGCCCGATCAATTGGTCACGCGCGTGGTCATCGTCGTGGGTGCGGCTGGGAGTCTGCCGTTTCGTGGACCGCTGTCCGAAGACGACGTCATTATCACGGGCGAAATCCGCCACCATGACGCATTGACCATTCGCCGGCGTGGATGCTCGGCGATCGCCCTCGGCCACTGGGCGAGCGAGCGGCCCGTGCTGATCCCGCTCGCGGCGCGCATCGGCGCAGCCCTTCCGGGTGTCGAGGTCCGGGTAAGCCACCGCGACGCCGATCCGTTCGCGCCGGCGTAGGCGGGCGTGACCGGGCATGACATTGCACGGCGTCAGCCGGCGCGGTCTTTCCGATCTCCCCCGAGCCGCGTGCTTCAGCTCGCGCGATCTTTCCGATCTCCCCCGAGCCGCGTGCTTCAGCTCGCGCGATGTTTCCGATCTCCCCCGAGCCGCGTGCTTCAGCCCGCGCGATGTTTCCGATCTCAACCGAACCGCGTGCTTCAGCCCGCGCGATGTTTCCGATCCCAACCCGGCTTCAACCGCGTGAACATTCCGGATTCACCTTTTGCCATTTCCCAAACCCCGATTCCTGCCGATAATGGTATGGGAGTAATCGTGGGCACCGACCATCCGGAGTGAAAACCGTGCAGAATACATTGGGCATCATCGTCGGCGGCGGACCAGCGCCGGGGATCAACGGCGTGATCGGTTCGGCCGGTATCGAAGCCATCAACAACGGCATGAAGGTGGTCGGGTTCTACGACGGCTTTGCCCGCCTGGCCGGCGAAGAGTTTGACCAGAGCCTGCATTCCCGCCAGCTCACCATCAAGGAGATGAGCCGGATCCACTTCGACGGCGGTTCGATCCTTCGAACCTCGCGGACGAACCTCATCGATCGCGCGAAGCTGGAGGCCGACATGCCCGTCACCCCCGACGCCACAAAGATCCATCGCGTTTATCAGCGACTTCGATCCCTGGGGATCACCCATTTGATGACGATCGGCGGCGACGATACGGCCCTCAGCGCGCGGTTCATCGCCGATGAGAGCAAAGGCGCGATTCGCGTCGTCCACATCCCCAAGACGATCGACAACGACCTCCCGCTCCCGAGCGATGTGCCCACGTTCGGGTTTACGACCGCCCGACACTACGGCGCGGAGATCGTCGCCAACCTGATGGAAGACGCGCGGACCACGTGCCGCTGGTACATTTGCGTGACCATGGGACGACAAGCCGGCTTTCTCGCGCTCGAGATCGGCAAGGCCGCCGGTGTCACGCTGAGCATCATCCCCGAAGAGTTTCCCGAGCTTACGACCATCAGCCACATCGCCGACGTGATCGAGTGCTCCATCCTCAAGCGGCGCACCATGGGCCGCGACGACGGGGTGGCCGTGCTGGCGGAGGGGCTGGCATATCGTCTGGGTGATGCCAAGGAGCTTTCGCGCATGCTCGGGCGCGACGTGCCGGTCGACGCGGCGGGCCATCCCAGGCTGTCCGAGGTGCCCCTGGGCGACCTGCTGCGCGACGAGATCCGCCGCCGTTTTACAGCCCGCGGCGACAAGCTCACAATCGTAAGCCACACGCTCGGATATGAATTGCGCTGCTCGAAGCCAACCACGACCGACATGAGCTATACCCGCGACCTCGGCCACGGCGGCATCTGCCTGCTCCTCGACCCGGAAGCCGATCTAGCCGGCGGGGCAATGGTCACCATCCAGGACGGAAACCTGGTGCCGATCAAGTTCGCGACCATGATCGACCCGGAAACCAACCGCACGCGGATCCGCCAGGTGGACATGAACTGCTATACCTACAAGGTCGCCCGGGCATACATGATCCGCCTCGAAGCCGCCGACCTCGCCTCCCCGACAACGCTCGCCGCCCTCGCAACCGAGGCCCATATGTCGCAGGATGAGTTCAAGGAGCGGTACGGGCATGTGGCGGGAAACGCTTCGCCCGCTCCCTCCTGACGATAACGGTTCGAGAAATCGAGCCCGACGGTGGCCGCCGATGAGCGGCTGATTCGAGCGCGACCCTCGGCCCACGGACGTTGTTTCCCTCGCGAAACGTTCGGCGGCACACTCACGCGGTACCCACTTGAGTGCCTTCTCGGCGCACACATGCGGGCACCCCCGGCGCCTGCGCCGGGTGTGCCCACACGAACAAATCCCTGTGACCGACTACTCGGGGATCCGACCGGAGATAGTCAACGTCTTGCCGGTGGCAACGTCTATCGAACCGCCCGTTCCCTTAATGTCAATCCCACCCGCGAATTTCAGCGTTTGATCAATGTCCAGGAAGCCCTTGGTGATTGTGATGACCCCATCCGACGCCAGGATGTCGACCGGGTTCGTCGTATCGAACTTCAGCGTCGCGTTGTTAAGGATGGTCCAATCGCCGCCCG
>JADFHG010000106.1 GCA_022567365.1 Planctomycetota bacterium
CGGGCCCCGGTACGTCGCTCCGGGGGCCTGGGCACAGGCCTCGATCACGCGGAGGTTTCGTCGCCGCGCCACATCGAGAATCGGCTCCATCTCGGAGGCGGCGCCGTTGTTGTGTACGACCATGATCGCCCGACTGTGTTCGGTGACCCTTCCTTCCAAATCCTTTGGATCGAGCAAGAGCGTCTCGTCGCACTCGACGAAGACGGGAATCGCACCGCACGTGATGACGGCCGCGGGACACGCGAGAAACGAATACGCGGGTATGAGCACTTCGTCGCCGCGGCCGATATCGAGTGCCACGAGCGCCGTCCGAAGGGCCGCGGTTCCCGATGACACGGCGAGCGCGTGCCTCCGCGAGACACTCGCGGCCAATTCCCGCTCGAACTGTTCGACCTTGCCCAACAGGTTCGGGCCGTAGTATCGAAACAAAGACTTGCTCTCGAGCACGTCGAGCACCGCCCGCTTCTCCTCGTCACCGATCATCGCCGCGCCCAAGGCCGTCGTCAGGGGCACTGCGCACACGGGACGCCCGCCTTCGACGGCTAGGCGCTCGATGCTACTTTGGTTTTCCTTCATGGTTCCCTCTCGCCCAAAGCAATAGGATTCGTGCCGGAATGGTCATAAACCTGAGAGACAATCCGCAACAGGTCGAGGCCATAACTGCCCGGTACGGGCGGCGGTTTGGAGGCGAGGACGCTCTCTACGAACGACTCGATGAAGCCCCTTTTGGACGTCGAATCCTCCTTGAACTCGAACACCGTCCATTGGCCGGGGCGACCGGAGACATAGGAGTCATTCGTCTGAAGCCGGACCGAACGCTTTTCGACGACCAGTCGCCCCTTTTCTCCGTAGATCTCATCCTCGAACACCTTCTTTCCCGGGACCGTCGTACACGCCGCGAGGGCGGCGACCGCGCCCCCGTCAAACCGCGCCGCGACGGCCGCGGCCTCCTCCACGCCGGCCGGGTCCACGAGCGGATTGGTCAGCCCGACCGCTTCGACGAGGCGTTGGCCGGTAATCACTTGCAATGCGTCGAAGTGATGCACGAGGTTCATGATCACCACGCCGCCGCCGCTGCGTGCACGATCGCTTCGCCAAGGGGCCTTGGACCAATAGTCGGGCGCCTTGTTCTTTAGAAACTTCGATACGGTCACCAACACACGCCCGACGAGACCGTCTTCGACGAGCGCCCGCGCGCGTACGATTTTCTCCTCGTAACGGCGGGGGTGGCAGACACTCAGCGATACACCGCACTCATCGCACGTCGCGATTGCGGCTTCGGCGTCACGGATGTTCGTCGCGATCGGTTTCTCCACGATCACGTGCTTGCCCGCTCGCGCGGCAAGCGCGACCATGGAGGCATGAAGGTCGTGCGGAGTCGCGATGAAGACCGCGTCCACGTTCGCGTCATTCAACGCATCTTCCATCGGGGACGTCGCCCCCCTGCCAGGGGTTGACACGGCCACGTCGAATCGCTCCGCGAGCACACGGGCCGAGTCGAGATTGGTGTCAACAAGGCGGACCAGACGAGCGCCCTCAGCCTCGGCGATGCTCCGGGCGTTGAGCCCGCCGATGTCGCCACACCCGATCAGCGCGAATCCCAACCCGTCGTTCATTTGCACCTCGCGCGGTCGGCAATCGCAATCATCGGCGGATAGCGGACCCCGCGAACGCGCAGGGTCTCGAGCAAGCGATCCAGTTCCTCGATATCCTCGTCGGTCATGACCTCATGATGAAGTTCGAGCCCGGCGTAGCCGTCCCGCTCGAGCGCCCAGACCAGTTCACCAAGCGTGTCGATCCAAGGCTGGTGCTTCGGCACGGGCCGCCAACGGACCGGATCCACGGTCATGGGTATACAGGTCAACGATGGGTGTGTGGGGGCATTCGGGCGGACCATGCTCGAAAACAAAGAAAACTCCGCACGGACCAGTGCCTTTAGGGTCGAAACACCGTACCGGTTCCATGGCGGAGAAAACACCGGCTCGAAGAGGTCCGGCAAACTCGCCTCGAGCCAGGCGCGACCGCGCTGGATGTCGGCGAACTGCGTGTCCACTCCTCGGCTATCGTCAAACTCGAATCGACGATTGTCCGTACCGTGATTCACGTGGTCAGCGCCGTGCTGATGAACGACCACCGATACGTGGGAGCGCTTGGCGCGCTCTGAAAGACTCACTGCGGCTCCCTCGTTCATCCAGCCGGGCACGACCTCCAGATTGAGCGGGGCGCCATGTCTTTCGAGCACTGCCCACACCTGCGCCAGCCGCGGGGAGACCGCACCAACGTCGTCGAAACGCACGAGCAATGACGCCCCATCGAGGGCCGAAGACATCATCTTGCGTGCACCGGTTTGTCCCCCAAGCTCAGCGCAGCCAGCGCGTTCACGTAGACCTCCGCTCTCCCCCGCCAACTGTGTTTGGCGGCCATGTAACCCATGACCTCCGGATGTCGTGTTTCGAGCTCGAGGGCTTCGGCGATCCTCGTGACCAGATCGCCGACGTCGTCGTATTCCGCGACGAATCCATGGCCCGTCTCCTCGAGAAGCGTCCGATTCGGGACGTTTGATTCGGTGACGACGGGAAGTCCGGCGCGCAAGTAGTAGTAAATCTTGGATAGCTCACTCTCAAACGCGTCTTCGCTGGGGGCTAGTGCGACGCCCACGTCGGCGTGCAAGAGGTACTGCCACGACTCCTCGACACGCACCGGTGCATGAATCTTGATCAATCCCGGATCCAATTCCGCTCCGGACACCCCATATACATGCAGACGATTGCGACCGACAAAGTGCACGTCGACATCCGGTACGACCGAACGAAGACGCTCCGCCAGTGCGTTCAACGCGCCAACGAAGCGCGGCGCGGTGAGCGACCCTGCGAACAGCACAACCCTGCGACCTGTCCGAAACGGGTCATTCCGCGCCGTCGGGATCGACTCCGGACAGCCCGTTGGCACTAGCAGCGTCTCCTGTCGATTGCCGTACATCGCCCGCCACCGGCGCGCGTTTTCCTGGTCATTGAACGAGACGAACCGCGCGATCTCGGACACTCGTTCCTGCTGTGCAAGCACTGCCTTGCGTCGGATGTGATCGCGCTTTGGGCGGTGCTCGTCCGCCACACGACACATTCGGACGATGATGCACGGGTGCGGGGGTACGAGGTCGATCGAGTGCTGATAACAGACCTTGACCGCATCGTATCGTTCCCAAGAAGCCGCGGCCGCGTCGACGACCGGCAACTCGCGAAGTTTCCGGATGCCGGCGGGCTTGTCGGTGACGAGGTGTACGGTCCAACCGCATGATGCCAACTGGTGACCCATCTCTATCCAGCGGATCAGATCCATACCCGCCGTTTGACGGGAGGCGTCCTTTGAGTACACCATTGCAACGGTAGGCACGCATCTTCTCCGAGTCGCCCTGCGGTGCCGCGAAAGCGGCCGCCAAGTTGGTGATTTGCCCCAATCCTCAGACCATCACACTCCGGCGCGCTCCCACATTGCGGGGGCATTGGCGGTTTGGATTATGGCACAACTCGGTCGAGCGAACAGGCAATTCCGCGAATAGCGCTTGTAGACGGTGGAAGCGGCTTTCTTGAATGCACATTTTGCAGCGACCAGGACATGGGTCCGCGATAGTTCCAGCGTTTGGCGAAAAGAAGCTCGGCGGGCGCCTCACTCTCCCTTTCGAATAGATGCCCTAATCTGTCATCCGCCTGGTGGGCGTGTTTGCGCAGTGGCGAAGTCGCCGGCAACTCTGTATGACTATCAAATAGGGCGTGGTCATGTGACTAAGGTGGAGATTGGCCAAACGGTATGGAGCGCGATGAGCCTTGGCGAGAACCGGCCTTGCACAAGACGTAGGGTTTCAACGGCACGTGACCGGTCCGGGGCATCCGGAGCGGCCTGCGCGGCTCGCGCGCATTGCCGAGGTCTTCGCCGAGCGTGGGATCGCGGCGGCGTGTGTCGACGTCCAGCCCGTGCCAGTCGCAATGCGGCACATCGCGGCGGTCCACGACGACGCGTATGTGCGCCGGCTCGAAGCGGCGTGTGACGCGGGACTGCAACACATCGACGCGCCCGACAGCGCGATCTGTCGGGAAAGCTTCGAGATTGCCAAACTCGCGGCGGGTACGGTGCTGAATGCCGTTGACGCGGTGATGGCAGGCCGCGTCGACAACGCTTTCTGTGCCGTGCGCCCGCCGGGCCATCACTGCGAGCGATCGCGTTCGATGGGCTTTTGCCTGCTCAACAACGTCGCCATCGCCGCGCGATATTTGATCGACGCACACGGCATCGAGCGGGTTCTGATTCTCGACTGGGACGTACACCACGGAAACGGAACGCAGCATACGTTCGAGGACGACCCGCGCGTGCTATACGTGAGCATTCACGGCGACCCGGCGTTTGTATATCCCGGCACGGGCACCGCGGACGAGCGCGGACTGGGCGCGGGCGAAGGGTTGACGATCAACGTGCCGATGATGCCGGGATCGGGCGACGAGGCGTATCGCCGGGCGTTCGGCGAACACATCATGACGCCCGTCGCGGATTTTTCACCCGAATTCGTGTTGATCTCCTGTGGGTTCGACGCCCACGAGCGTGACCCGCTGGCGCCGCTTTCGCTCGAGACGGCGTCATTCGGCTGGATGACCGACAAGTTGCTGCGCGTCGCGAAGACTTGCGCGGGCGGGCGGCTCGTGAGTCTCCTCGAAGGGGGATACGACCTCGACGCGCTCGGCGAATCGGCGGCGCTACACGTCACGAGGCTTCTCGAGGCCTAGTATCGTGTTCCATCAGTCCTGCGTATTTGATTCTCCCCCGAGCCGCGGGCTTGAGCCCGCGCGATGCCGCGCATTTGGCGCGACGCTCCTTCGTGCACGAACGAATGCTCGATATCACGGACTCGTCGCGACGCTCATTCACATAGGGACGATCGCGCAAGCTGAAGCATGCGGCTCAGGTAGTCATGAATCTCGTGAAGAACAATCGTACGGACGACACGGCGACCCGCCGTGCCCTCTTCAACCGTCCGTCATGGATCCACAAGCCGGCGCGCGTCGCCCTCTCTTTTGGTGAAACCGACGCGGTCGAGGTATTCCATGAATGGAACGACATACTTGCGCGATGAACCGGTGCCCTCGCGGACGTCGGCCACGGTCACCGTGCCTTGCTTCGCGATCATTCGCGCCACGATCGAACGCAGCTCCCGCTCCACGTCTCCATGAAGGAGGATCTTCGCGTCGATCTTCACGAGATCGCCCGTGGCGACGGCGAGTTGGATGAGCCGGTCGCGCCGCTTACGATCCGTGTTCTTCGCGGCCGAGGTCGCCTCGGGAGCGGGTGGGCTGAATCCGCCCCGCCGGATTTCCGAGACCATGGCGTGTAGAACCTTCTCGTCGCCGGCTGACAGCTCAGGCGCAAAGGCGGTCGCACACACATATTGCCCCAATCGTTTGACGAGCTTCCGCTCAATCGCGAGCTCGAAAATCGCCCGGGCGACGCTGCGATCCGCCATTCGTTCGAGCCAACCGAGCGCGGCGTCTGCGTGACGACCCGGAGAGTCGGGTTCGCTGCGGTGGTGTCGTTCGAGCCACCGAACCAATCGGGCGATGAGGTCGTCGACGGCCGCGGGCGTCGCCCTTACCTCGGTCCCCGGCATGACCGTCCATCGCCCACCATCGTCGAGACTGCTCAGCACCGCGGGAATGGCGTCGAGTTCGACACCGGCGCGGGCAGCGAGCGCAAGGTCCGTGGGTCGCTCGAAGCGCGCTCGCCGCAATACGTCTTCCATGCGGTCGAGGTCGTCTCCGGTCGCGAGCCTTTCGAGCGCAGCCTTCTCGGCCGCAACATCGCCGAGGCGACGGCGACGCGCCACCGGGCGAAGCACGATACCACCGCCGATCGTGCGTGCGGCGGTCTCGTCGCGAATAATGAAGCGCTGTCCGTGCGTTGTGGCAATAGGGGTGCCGCTTCTTAGCTGGGCGAACGCCCGCTGACCCGGACCGAGCGCCCGGTTGTCGAGAAAGACCACGCGCACGGGGATCTCCGCGGTCCCCACGGCAAGCCTGACCGTGCTCGCCGATTTGATTTCCTTGCCGCACGACTCGAGGCAATGAAGCTTGACGTCGATCAAATGGGACGGCTCGAGGTATCCGGGCGTGGCGATCTGCGCGCCGCGACGAATCTCATCCTTGTCCAGACCGCTGATGTTGATGGCGGCGCGTTGGCTCACGGAAATGTGCGAAAAGGCCGCGCCGTGGGTCTGAAGATCTCGGACGCGGCAGGTCTTTCCGCCGGGCCAAACCTGGAGGACGTCGCCCGATGTCACCGTGCCCCGCAGTGTCGATCCCGTGACGACCGTGCCTCGACCGGCCATTGTGAATACGCGATCCACGGCCATTCGAAAGGGCAGCGCCGTCGGCCCGCCGCCAAGGCCCCGAGCGACGGTCGCGACGGCTTCGCGCAAATCGCCGATGCCTTGCCCGGTAATCGACGAGACCGGAAGCATCGGCGCGTCGGCCAAGGGCGTCCCCGCCAGCAACTGCTCGACGTCGTCGATCACGAGTTCGACCATTTCCTCGTCCACCGTGTCGATCTTGGTGACGGCGACCACGGCGCGCTGAACACCGAGGAGGTTGAGAATCTCGACGTGTTCGACGGTCTGGGGCATGACCGAGTCGTCGGCGGCGACGACGATCAGCGCGATGTCGATTCCGGTGGCGCCGGCGACCATGGTTCTGACAAAGCGTTCGTGACCGGGCACGTCGACGACGCCGAACCGCATGTCATCGACCACGAACTCGGCGAAACCGAGCTCGATCGTCATACCCCGGCGACGTTCCTCGGGAAGGCGATCGGTGTCCGTCCCCGTCAGGGCGCGGACGAGCGAGGTCTTGCCGTGATCAATGTGGCCGGCGGTGCCCAGGATATAGTGCCGCGATGGTTCGGGCGTGGGATCCGAAGTTGTCGACTCGGCGGCTGACATGAATCGGATTATCGAAGCACGCCGATCGCCCGCAAGTCCGCGGCTCGGAAGACCGAAGCGAGAAATGCCGTAGCAATCGGAAGTCCGCGTCCATCCGCTAGGGCATTGGATCAGCCCCGCCGATCGCGCTTGCGACAAACAGGTTCTGCCCCGTCTCGTCGGGAAGCATGACGGACACCCGACGGCTGTTCATGAGCGCTGCGGTTGCGGTGACGGTGTGTTGGGTGATGGCATCGAGGTTTTCGGCCGCGGCAAACGAACGAGAAAGGTCGAAGAGAATGCTCATGGCGCGGGCCTGTTCGCCTCTGACGGCATTGCTTTCGAGCAGATTGGCTTGGCCATGGAAAGGCTGATTCATGGCTCGAACGCGCAGCAGGAATTCGTCGTGTACGATGGGCTTGGTGATGTACTCCTGGGCGCCCGCCTCCAGGCCCGCACGTACGTCTCGGCTGTCGGTCTTTCCGCTGAGAATGATGACGGGGATGTCGCGAAGAGCCGGATCGGCCTTGAGCTTGCGAGTGCACTCGAGCCCGTCCATATTCGGCATTTCGACGTCCATCAGAATGACATGGGGGTGGATGTCACGCACGATGTCCAGCGCGTCGATCCCGTCGCATGCTTCGTGGACTTGAAATCCGTCACGTTCCAGGAGCTTGCGAAACAAACGCCGAGCGTCCGGAGCGTCATCAACCACGAGCACGGTCCCGCGTATGTGCTCGCCCAGGGTCGACTCGTACGACGCCGACGTTGGCGCTTCATCTTCGCGCTGAGCTCGCTCAACGACTCCGTCACGTGCTCGAAGACACAATTCCGCGAGCGCGCGAGTTTGCCGCGTGAGTGTTTCCAGTTCTTCGCCGGTCTTCGCGCTCGATTCGAGTAGCCCGGCCGCCTCCGTGATGGACGGGAATCCGTATACTCCGGCTGAGCGCTTCAATTGATGGGCAAGCACCGCAAGCGTGGCAAGGTCTTGCTCGTCCAGTGCGCTCTTGATCGCGGCGACCCTCTCCGGCAGCTCGGAGACGAACCCCTCCACCAATTCAAACATGTCGTCGTCGGTAAGTTCACTGACCAGCGGGCAGGCCGTGATCTCCGGAGGTGGTGTCACCGTTTCTCCACTCGAAATGTGTGTTCCTATTATGGCAATCAGCTTGGCCCGGTCGATGGGTTTGGTCGCGTAGTCATCACAGCCGGCGTCGAGGCACTTCTGCCGGTCGCTATCCATCGCGTGGGCGGTCAGGGCGATGATCGGCCCGGTGTAGCCCTTCAGGCGAAGCCGGCGGGTGGCCTCGTAGCCGTCCATGACCGGCATCTGCATGTCCATCAGGATGACATCGAATCGCGGCGCACCGGGACCGTCGTCGAGCGTCGCCAGCGCGGCGTCCTGCGCGAGCTTGCCGTTCTCCTTGACCGTTACCTCCGCTCCCGCCTTCTTCAAGAAGCACGAGATGAGGCGCTGGTTGTCCGGGCCGTCCTCTGCAAGAAGGATGTGTAGCCCGCGCAGGTCGGAGCCTGCGACCTGCGCGATGGTTCCGCCGGCGTCTGACACCACAGTCGCCGACGTGGGGTCTTCGAGCATCTTCACGCCGTCGAGCGGCCCGGTGGCCACGGTGGCGCGGAAGGTCGATCTGACACCGATTTCGGTCTCGACTACGGTGATGTCGCCACCGAGCAACTCCGCGAACCGCTTGCTGATGGTCAGGCCGAGGCCCGTTCCGCCGAACCGCCTCGTCGTGGAGGTATCGGCCTGCATGAACGGCTGAAACAGCTTGGCTTCTTGTTCCTCGGTCATACCGCGCCCCGTATCGATCACGTCGAATTGCAGAGAAGGCGCGTCGCTATCGTTCACCAAGCGGGTAACGAGGCGGACGCCTCCGACCTCGGTGAACTTGATCGCGTTTCCCATCAGGTTGATGAGTATTTGGCGCAGCCGTGTGGGGTCGCTTTGGATGGATTCCGGTATCGCACCAAGGTACTCGACGTTGAAGGACAAGCCCTTGGCCTCAGCCCGCGCGCGCATCAGCGAAGCCACCTCGGCGATGATCCGGCACGGGTGACACAGCCGGCACTCGATCGTCATCTTGCCCGCCTCGATTTTGGATAGATCGAGGATGTCGTTGATCAGGCGTAGCAGGTAATCCCCGTTGCGGCGGATCGTGTGGACGCAATTGACCCTAGCGGACTCGGACAGGTCGCTGTCTAACAGGTTTTCGGCGAAACCGAGGATCGCCGTCATGGGCGTGCGAATCTCATGGCTCATGTTGGCGAGGAACTCGCTCTTGGCCAGACTCGC
>JADFHG010000107.1 GCA_022567365.1 Planctomycetota bacterium
CCCTTACGTATCTCAATGCCTCTTCTATTCGGCCCGCCCTTACGATGAACGAACCTTACAGGGGGTATTGGGCCAAAGTGGCCGCAACCTTTCACGGAAGGCGGCTGGCGGGATCCACGCGACCGCACCGGGCGGCGCGCGGTCTTCGGACACGCGCTGCCGGGTCGGACTGCCTACGGTCGCAACGGACGAACGGACGTCGGTCATGGCGGGGATGCGCTGGTGTAGTGAACAATCCGATGGCCTCTTATCCGAACCGCGCCCGTCAGGAAGCGGCTTGACCACCGGCAAGCTGGCTGTGCCGGTGAAAGCACGCGGCCTCCCTCACGGCCCCAGGTTTGGATAAGAGGCCATCTGTTTGAAACACTACACTAGGATCCGACTGCCTGACCGGCCGATCGTGAAACCACTTGCGAAGTGTCTTCACAACCAGCTTCGAGGCAGTCGTTGTCCACGCTGCAATCGAGAAACAGATCGAACATCGACGGGTCGTCAAACTTCTGTGCGGCGAGCCAGACCTGCTTGATCTGCGGGCTGATCTTCCGCAATACGTCGACGGCTTTGCGCATTCGGTGTTCGTCAAAGAAGGCAAAGGGTTCATCGAAGAATATGAACTGGTCGGCCTTGCTCGATGACGCGATGAGCGCTTGGGAAAGGGCCAGTCGCACGCAGAGCATGAGCTGGCGGTGCGTACCGTTCGATATTTCATCGAGTCCGACGAAGTCGTTCTTCTCTTTGCAGAAGACGCGCACGTGCAGATCCTCGTCGATCTCGAGGTGTTCGTATCGGTTGTCCGTCAGGTGTGGCAGTATCTTCCCGACGAACCGTCGCAGCTCGGGGTGGAAACGCGCGTAGATTCGCCGGCAGGTAGCGTCGATCAGCGTGCATCCGAGTTTGCGCATGTCGATTCCACGGCGAAGCTCGGCGACCCGCGCCTCGAGCCCGGCAATGGTCCGCTCAAACACCTCGACCTGATCGACGCGCTTCCGCTCCTCGTTGACCTGCTCATCGAGTTCTGCCGCTTCAGTGCCGAGGTTCACACGCTGAACATCGAGCTCGGCGGCACGGTCAGCAAACCGCTGCTGCGCCTTGCCCAGGGATCGGGCAGCGGTTTCGGTTCCGTTTCTCACCTCGGCGAGCTTTGATTCGAGGGCGGCGGGGCGAACAAGCAGTGCCCCCTCACCTTCGCAAAACGAAACGACGGCGCTGTGCAGCAAGTCGTTGCGCACGCCTCGCAGCGCGGCCAGCGCATCGGGAAGGGGTGCGCTGCCGGCGGCGTCGATCACGCTTATCTCCACGCGCGCGACTTCGGCCTCCTTCTCCAGCGTTTCGAGATCATTGCGATGCGCACCCAGTTTGCCGGTGGCTTTAATGAACAGTCCGCCAATGAGGGCCGTGGACGCGATCCCGACGATCGCGGCGATCATCAGCACCAATTGCCGAACCGGGGCGTCGAGGGAGACGGCGGCCTGAATCCATGCCCCGACCGTCGATTCCGGCGCGACGCGAAGGACGGTCCATGCCGCCCCGGGAATCAGCGCGAGCTCGACGCAGAAGATGCCCATGACGAGCAGTCGACGGCGGGACTTGCGTGCCGCGTCCATCCCGTTCTCGATCGCCGCCCGCCGGTCCGTGAAACGGTACCCGTCGGTGTCCGGTCGCCGAAGCTCATCATCGCTACCCGACGCGTCGCGATCCGGCTCCTCGTCCAGGAAGTATACCAGCCGTTGCCGACAGAGATTCGCGAGATTGCTGACCTTGTCATACTCCGCCAACCCATGCTCGAACGGTTTGATCGCGGCGCCGGTCCCCGCGACGGCGCGACTCTCCGCTTCGAGACCCGTGGCCTTCGATGCCTTGGCGACGTCCAGCAGGCTCGCCGCGATCGTTTGTTTGCGGCGACGCCATTGGCCGTGGCTGGTGCGCAGCGTGCTCGACGTAAACGCCTTGGCCGCATCGACCATGCTCGCTTTGGCCTTGGCGATCAACCGCGCACGCTGCTGGAGGCGGTCACGCTCGGTCTCCGCATTGCCGGCGGCGGCGAGCTTGCCGTCCCGTTCGGATTCGAGCCGACCCAAATGAGCGCGGTTGAGATTGATCGCGGCGATTTCCTCGCGAGACGCTCCGGCCTCGCGGGAGAGTTCGTCGATCGCACCGGTGACCGCGGCGATCTCGGATTCGAGTTCTGACGCGACGGCCTCGAGCTTGTCCACACCGATCAAGGCCTTGATGGTCGCGCTCTTTGCGTGCGGCACTTCCATCTCACGTTGGGCGAGATAGAAACTGTCGATAAAACTCTGGTACGAAAACCCGGCGACTTCATGCACGGCGCGACTTACGTCTTCCGCGCCCTGTGCGATCGGCTGCTGTTCGCCGGTCTTGTAGAGCCGCGCATCGTGGGTCCCGGTGTTGTTGATCTCGCGCACGAGCGAGTAGTCGCCTCCATCGCGTCCGGTGAACTCGAGCCGTACGAACCCGGAATACTCACCCCAACGGATGATCTTCTCGGGTTCTTTGCCATTGAGAGAAAAGGTTCGGCCGAAGAGGGCGAAGCAAATCGTCTCCCCGATCGCGGTCTTCCCGGCCTCGTTGGCACCGGCCACCGCGATCTGTCCGTGTGCGGGAAGGTTGCAGAGATTGAGTCTGCGATATTTGAGTATGTTTTCGGCTTCGACGCGTTTGAGAATCATGGTGTGAGCGTCCTCCCTTCACCGCGGAGTTTTCTTAGCACGAGGTCCGTAGCCGCCCGGTGCGCTGAGTCGTCGAAACCGGGGTTCTCACTACGAAGCCGGTCGAGCTCGGCGCGTGTCAGGTCGCAAAACTCCTCGACCGGGCTGCGAAGGTGAAACTGCTCGACGAACCACTCGTCGGTGGAAGTGCCCATGATACGCCTCCATGCGTAAGCCTATCGCCCGCCGGTCGCGACATCCCGTCGCATGAGAGTGCCGCCGGACATACGTGCAAAGCGGCCTCCGCGCGCGGGACCACTCGCCGTTTCCGAGTTCATCGGCATTGCGACCGTCGCGACACGAGCGTTTTCAGGGTTGGCAAGCGGGATTGCACTCATAACAGGGCCGTCGGTGTAGTGATTCAGAATTGGGTAGGCGTATCCTGATCCGAACCGCGCCCGTCAGGCAGCGGATTGACCACCAGCAAGCTGGCCCGGCAAGCCGGTTGGCCGGTGCCAGTGAAAGCACGCCTCCTCCCTCACGGTCGGGGTTCGGATAAGAGTGCGTTTGTTTGAATCACTGCACTAAACATGGCGCTCGGGCATGCCCTGTTTGGCGTACTGGTACATCGCGTAATCGGCCAGACGGTGCGAAACGCGGCGGACCACTACGGCGAGTTTCCCGGCCGCGGTCAGTGTGACCTCCCGTCTGCGGCGCCTCGATGATCGCACAACTGCTTTGGCCACGCGCTCGGGGGTATATTGGTGCTGGGCGAGGCGGACCGTCTTGACGTCAACGGAGGCGGCGACCTCGAAGAACGGCGTGTCGGTCGAACCGGGCGCGACCAGGAGCACATCGACACCCGATCCCACGAGTTCCATGCGCAGGCCGGTGGTGAACGAAGTGAGCGCGGCCTTGGTCGCGCTATAGACCGTCATGCGCGGGATGCACTGATGCCCGACGACGGACGACACGTTGATGATCTGCCCGCTTGCCCGTTCGATCATTTCCGGGAGTACGGCGCGGGTCAGGGCGATCGGCGCGACCAGGTTGAGCGCGATCATGCGATGCATGTGCTCTTCGGGCATGCGCATCACCGAGGAGAAACTCGCCCATCCGGCGTTGTTGATCAGCACGTCAATACGACCGAATCGCTTTCGCACGGCAGCGATACCGGCCGCCCGATCGGCCGCATCGGTCACGTCCATCGTAAGCGGCATGGCGCGATCGGGACCGAGTTCCATCGCAAGCGCGTCCAGTTTGTCAGTGGAGCGGGCCGCCGCGACGACGAAACAGCCTGCGCGGTGAAACTCGATCGCGCACGCGCGACCGATTCCGCTCGACGCGCCGGTTATGAGGACGACCCGGTCGGCAAGCTTGAAGGACATCGCGTATATCCGGTGGGCGTTATTGTTCGTGAGCCGCACCGCATCGGGATAAGCGCTGGCACGCACCCATGCGAACCGTCGGGGATCTGCTCGTTTGTTCCTCGGTGCGCGGTCTGACGATTGACGGCGCGAACCGCACGGTGCTACCGATTGACCAACGTGCGACTTTGGACCACGCGGAATCGACCGGTCACGAACGCGGCGTCGCAAAGTGTCGCGTTGCCCGACGGGTTGGCACCCGATACGTGGAAATCGCTGAAGGCCGCCGACTGATTGACGAAGATTTGCCCCGTCAGGTTGCACGAAACGGCCGCTCCGGCCGAGGTAAGCGCATGCTCGGCGGAGGCGATGACGCCCGGATCGTTCGAATAGACCGCCGCCGTGATCGCGCCGAGTTTGCGGGCGGACTCCGCGGCGAGACGGATTCCCTCGTCCGTCGAGTTTGTCGCCACGAGGTACACGATCGGACCGAACACCTCGCGCATGTATAGATCTTCGCGGTCCGCCCCGACCTCGAGGATCAGCGGCGAACGCACCCGTGCGTCGGGGAATTGTTCGTTGGTCACCGGCGTGGACGCCCGCAAGACCTTGCCCCCCGCGCTCGCGGCCTCCTCGATGCGAGCGACGGTTCGTTCGTTCTGTATGGCACCGAGAATCTCGGCGCCGCGGCGGGCGTCGCCCAGGAGCCAATCGACCGCGCCGACGATCGCGGCGGCCACTTCGTCAAACGACTTTCGCTCGTCGCCCACGTCGATCCCATCCTTCGGGATGAAGATATTCTGCGGGGTGGTGCACATCTGTCCGGAGTACAGGCAGAGCGAAAACGCGAGGTTGCCGGTGACCGCCTTGAGATCGGTCACGCTGTCGATCACCACGGAGTTGACTCCGGCTTTTTCGGTGAAGACGACCGCCTGCTTCGCGTTGGCTTCGACCCAATCACCGAACTCGGACCCGCCGGTGTAGTCCACGATCCGCACCTCGGGTCGGGTGACGAGTTCCTTGGTAATGGGCGCATCGGCGGCATCGGCGGCGAGTGTCACAACGTTGGCATCGAAACCCGCCTCGGCGAGCACCTCGCGGGCGATCTCGACCGTGATCGCGAGCGGAAGCGTCGCGCCGGGGTGCGGTTTGACGATGACCGCGTTGCCCGTCGCCAGGCTCGCGAAGAGCGCGGGATAGGAGTTCCACGTCGGAAACGTCGAACAACCGACGACGACGGCGACCCCGCGCGGCAAAATGCGGAACTTCTTCTCCAGCGTGACCACGTCCGTCTTGCTGACTTTCTTTTCCCATATGACGCTGTCGGGACAGCGGCTCATCTCCTCATGGGCGTACGCGACGGCTTCGAGGCCGCGATCCTGCGCGTGCGGTCCACCGGCTTGAAACGCCATCATGAAGCCCTGGCCCGTGGTGTGCATGACGGCGGACGCCATCTCGAAGCTGCGTTTGTTGATTCGGTGGAGGATTTCCAGGCAGACGCCCACGCGCTCCCGAGCGCCCGCGCTGCGCCACCCATCCATCGCCGACGCTGCAGCCGGCACCAACACGTCAAGGTCGGGCTGCGGATACGTGATTCTTAGCGACAGACCGAACGGCGAGCGCTCGTCGCCGATGCGACCGACCGTACCGGGCTGGTCGATCTCGAAGGCGCGTTCGAGGCGCCCCTGAAACGCCGCGAGCCCGTCGCCCTTGGCGGTCTCGCCGTAGATCTTCCCGCTGGGGACCTCGGGATACGCACTCCAATAGGTCCGTCTGCGAATCGCGGAAACCGCGTCATTCAGCGTCTTGGCATGACGGTCGAAAAAGGACTCACTCACCTTGTCGATCCTCTCGAAGTTGTGAAACGGATTGCACCGCAGCCTATGCCGGCGAACGAAGCAAACGCCACGGCGGCCGGTCGGCTCGCAGACTCATCGGGCGCGACGCCCGAATCTTCAGAATACTCAGCGGCGATGTGGTTGGCAAACCGCGCCGGCACCGGTCGCCGCACCGCCGCATCGACTTACCGGTGATGATGGCACGCGATCGTTTATAGCCAGCGCTCTGATACACCTCGAACGATGGGCGCCACGGGCAAGCGGCAGCTCGCCCGCGTCTTGCGAGGCCTGCGGGGCACGGGCAAACTTGTCCCTGAGCATCAGCGTTGTTCAGCCGGGCCAGTTTCTTCTCGACAATGAGTTAGGGTTCTGTTAGTTAACGATGTTGTTGCGATTCGCACCAAAAACAAGCGATGACGTATCCCGAACCAAAAGCGGCTGAGGTCAACTGATACTCAGGAACTTGTTTGCCGGTGGCCCCCGTCGGCTCCGCAGAAGCTTTCTCGACGGTCGCGTCCATGGCAAGGCCAAGAAGTGTGTGTCCCGTTTGCCGGTGTCTGCCAACGCCGGTCCAGGAGCAGCCCTGATGATATTGAGGCAATCTCGGCGCTCCGGCGACCTTACATCATGCGCTTGATCACTCTCTCCGCCTCCTCCCGGCTCAGCCCCAACGGGCGATGAGCGAGCGGGCCGCCCTCGTCAAGGACCGGCTCGAGCCGGCCCAGCGACGCTCTGTCCGAAAGCTGTAGGAATAGGCCGGTATAGATGGTGTCGCCCCAGAGCAGGGCTTTCTCGCATGCGGCCTTCCAGTCGCCGGGGTCGTGGTTCTCGTCCTCGAGCTTTTTGATCCGCTCCTTGAAAAATGCGTAGTCGTTGTCATGGTTGAAGGTGACGCACGGGCTGAAGATGTCGATGATGGCGAATCCCTTGTGCTCGATAGCTTTGGTCATCAGCTCCAATAGCTGCTTGCCGTCCGCGCTGAAGGCACGAGCGACAAAAGTGGCCCCGTTCATGATGGCCGACGTGATCGGATTCACTGGAATCTCGATGCCGCCGAACGGGGTGCTCTTGGTCTTCATCCCCAGGCAACTGGTGGGCGAGATCTGACCGGTGGTCAGGCCGTAGATCTGGTTGTTCATGACCAGGTAGGTCAGGTCGATGTTGCGGCGCGCCGTGTGGGTGAAGTGGTTTCCGCCGATGCCGTACCCGTCGCCGTCGCCGCCGGTGACCACGACGGTAAGCTCGTGATTGGCCAACTTGACGCCGGCGGCCACCGCCAGCGCCCGGCCGTGTATGGTGTGCATGCCATATGCATTAAAGTACCCCGGAAAGTTGGAGGAGCACCCGATTCCGCTGACCGTGACGATCTGGTGGGGGCCAATCCCCAGGGCGGCGCAGGTCTTTTGCAGGCAGGTCAACACTCCGAAGTCGCCACAACCCGCGCACCAGTCCGGCTTGATCTTTGACTTGAAATCCTTGGCCTTCAGTTGAACGACCGGTTGGTCTCCGGCCGTCCCAGGGGTGGTGGTTATCGTGGTCACGCTATTGCCTCTCTAAACCATGATTTCCTGAACAGGGATGTAAGGTTCGGTCATGCCGGCGAGCTGCTCTTTCACACCCTCCACGATGTGGTGGGGCATGAACGGCTCGCCGTCGTATTTGCGGATGTGCCCGCCGATGGTCAGTCCCGTCTCGCTCCGCAGGTAACGGTAGAACTGGCCCGAATAGTTGTTCTCCACGATGATGGTCCGCTGGCAACGTGACAGAATCTCCACCACCGCGTCGCCGTTGAGCGGAACGATCCATTTGATGGGAAGGTGATTCGCGGACACGCCCTCGGCCTTCAACTGCTCAATGGCCTCTTGGATCACGCCGTAGGTCGATCCCCAACCGATCAGCGTGACCTCGGCATCTGCAGGGCCTTCCAACTCGGGTGGGGCGATCAGCTTGGCCACATTGCGAAACTTGCGGGCCCGTTTCTCGACCATCATGCGGCGTTTGTGCGGGTTGGTGAACTCGTCACTGATCAGCACGCCGTCCTCATCATGTTCGTCCGTGGCCACCACATGCACAAACCCTTCCAGGCCCGGCACGGCCCGCGGAGAAATACCGGACTCGGTGTTCTTGTATCGCAGGTAGCCGTCTTGTTTGGCGGACTTCATGATTAGCTCGCCCCGGTCGATTTCCGGTTGCATGTTGATGTCATCGGGATCGACACTGAAGGTGCCCTCCGAGATCAGCAGGTCGGTGATGACGATTCCGGGGCACTGACACTTGTCCACCAGGTTGAACAACTCGGGGATCGTGTTGTAGGCGTCCAAAGCGCTGGTCGGGGCTACGATGAAACGCTCGAAGTCGCCCTGACTGGCCCCGAGCACCTGCCACAAGTCGCCCTGTTCCGTTTTGGTGGGTACACCGGTGGATGGTCCCGCCCGCTGTACGGTGATGAACACGCAAGGGATCTCCATCATCGCCGCACTGCCGATCGCTTCGGTCATCAACGCGAACCCACCGCCGGAGGTGGCGCACATGGCCCGGCAGCCTGCATGTGCAGCCCCGATGACCATGTTGGCCACCGCGATTTCATCCTCGAGTTGTCGAACCATGATCCCCAGCTCGCGGGCATTCTTGGCCATCCAGTGCAGAACCCCGGTGGAGGGACTCATGGGGTACGCGCAATAGAATTTCACACCGGCCGCGGCGCCGCCCATGGCCAGCGCTTCATTGCCGGTCCAGACAGCTTGCGGTCTGGGGCCGACCGGTGCCGCTTTCGGGAAGGGTTCGAAATTGGCCTGGGCATGGTCGAAGCCGGCGCGGGCCATGCCCACGTTCTCGTCGACTACGGCCGAGCCCTTCCGCTGAAATTGCTCGGTCAGGGCCTCTTGCAGAACCCGAAACTCGATCCCCAGCAGAAACGTGGTCACCCCCAGGGCCACCGTGTTTTGGATGAGCTTGTTCTTACTCTTGTCGGTTAGCTCGGCGATCGGCATGGGGCACAACCCGACCCCCTCGGCGACCTCATCCGGCTTTATGGTATCGCTGTTGTAGAGCACCCGTGTGCCCGGACCCATCAGATGCAGGTGGCGGTCCATGGTGTCCTGATTCAAACACAGCAGCAGGTCCAGCTTATCGCCGTGGGTCTGGATGTTCGCCTCGCTGACGCGGATGGTGAGGAAAATGTGCCCGCCGCGGATGATCGATTGATAGGCGTTGTAGGCGTAGAAGTGAAGACCACGACGGACGAACATCAGGGAGAGGATATTGCCGGGAGTTGCAATCCCTTGACCCGCCGCAACGCCTATGCTGAGGGCGACATCGAAGTGTGCTGAACTCATCAAGTGTCTCCGTCGCCGCAAGTCTTCAGGCGCCT
>JADFHG010000108.1 GCA_022567365.1 Planctomycetota bacterium
CCATCACAAGTGCCCGCCGTATTTGTGAGCCGTGGCCGGCGCCTTTCTGTTTCTTCTCCGACGAACCTGTGCATGAGTGCAGACGAACACAAGAGGATCACACTGGACGGTACGATCCCGCCCTATGCCGCATTGCGCCGTTGGTTCCGGGCGGCATGCGGATTCGCGAGCGCGAAACCAATCGACGGAACGGACGAACCGTGACGACCGAGAGCCTGAGTCCCGTGTTTCAGAAACCCCAGGATTATCCGAACCGCGGGCACGAGCCCGCGCAAGCCTGCGAGGGCAGACAAATGTTACGACCCTTCGTGACATCGCGCGGGCTGAAGCCCGCGGCTCGAGGTCCAAACACGGGCGGGACGCGCGTGCCACACGTCTCTCAACCTGCGGCGAGGCCAAACAGGCGCAAAATACGCCACGAGGGCAAGCCCCTGAACGGAAACGATGGCGCCTCGGAACGGGGCCGGCCGCACCGGTTCTCTGCGTTCGTCGCGGCCGCCTGCGCGGTCGTGCTGCTTGGCGCGCCGTCGCGCTCCAGCGCCCGGATCATTGTCGATATCGTTCGCATCGGCGTGCCCGCCGGTACGAGCGGTATGATCCGCAGCGGCGCGTGGGTGCCCGTCGTCGTTGACGTGTCAACCGATTCGGTCGGCGTCTTCGACGGAACGCTGCGGGTCTCGCAGCTCGATACCGACGGTGATTTCTGCTACGACAGCGTCGAGGTCCACCTTCGCGGCGAGCCGGGGGAGACGCTTCGCAAGTTCCTCTTTGTCCCGGCGAATCCGAGTCATCGCGCGAGCCGGTTCGCGGTCGAGCTCCGCAACCGTGACGGCGAAGTCGTGGAGGTCATCGCCGAGGGCGAGCCTGTCACAACGGTCTTGCCCACGCTGAGTCCGCAAGTGATCGACAAGGATGCACTGGTCATCCTGTCCATCTCCTCGGGAACGATGTCGCACGTCAGCGACCTCATCGAAGCCGACCAACAGGATATGTTCGCCAGACCGATCGTCGTGGGACACATGAGCCCAACCGATCTTCCACCACTTTGGATCGGACTCGAAGCCGTCGATGTCATCGTTTGGGACGCCGCGGATCCCAACGACCTTGGACCCGCCCAGGTCAAGAGCCTTCTCGATTGGGTCGGTCACGGCGGAACCTTGCTGATCGCCGCGTCACGCAAGGCCGACAACTTCCGTGCCAACAAGTCGCTTTATCGGGTACTCCCGGTCGATATCGGCGAAGTGATTCAAGTGACCGAACTGCCCAACGTGCAGCGGAGGTTTCACGATGCGAAGGAAGGTGGGTTTGACCGGCCTATTCCCATCGTTCGCGTCACGCCGCGACCCGGCGCCCGGGTGGTCGCCCGGGAATTCAAGTTGGACGGCGGGGAGGGGGAGACGCCCATCATCGTGCGTCACGTGGTCGGTCGCGGTCACGTCATCTTCTGCGCGGTCGCGTTGAAGGATCTGTTCAGCGCGGGCAAGGGGTCGCCGGCCAACTTCTTCAAGGTGGCGTTGCAGCTTGCGCCCATGGAGGTTGCCATCGAAGAACAGGCGATGCCGGTGTCTCTGTTCAACGAAGTCGTCGCGGCGGTCGCGTTTTCGGCGCGATCGGGGATCTATTTTCTCGTCGCGCTGCTCTTTTCGTTCGCGTACGTGGGTATCGCGACCTTCGGTTCATGGACGTTTCTGAAGTCGCGGTCGTGGCTCCAACATAGCTGGAGCGCGTTCGCGCTGGTGGCGATCGCGTCCAGCTTCCTGAGCGTGATCGCGGTCGGCGCGGTCAATGGAATCGGCGACAAATTGCACCAGATTTCCATCGTGGATGTGGATGCGGGGAAGCGGTTCGGACACGGCACGGCGTTTTTCGGTCTCAAGACCTCGCGGGAGAAATGGCTGGATCTGTGGCTCCCCGAAGACCATACGACACTCGGCGACGGACCGGGGGTTTCCGCGTGCTTCCTGAGGCCCATACCCGCGAGTAGCGAACTGGGCGCCGCGACGAACGAGTTCGCCGATCCGGAGAGATACCGGTTGGTCCCCGGCAGCGCCGTTCTGGGCGATTCGCGGACCGGCGCCGCGGCACGATCGGCCGAGGTGCCCATGGAAGGCGTGAAGTTCCGAGCGACGCTCAAGCGGTTCGAGGGACGTTGGGAGGGTCCGCTGCAAGGTCGGCTGACGGGGAACGTTCAGATCAGCGGCGGACTTATCTCGCCGCGGAGTTACATCATCAACGACCTCGGCGTCGACCTGACGGGTTGCTATCTGCTGCACGCCCGCATCGAGCAGGCCGGCACCCGCCGGACCGGCGCCTACGCGTACAAGATCGGCGACGTGCCGTCGAACAATCGCACCAAGGTTTTTCTCGCGCCAAGATGCTATCAGGTCGTTGGCCCCGAGACGGTGAAGGACGCGATCAAGGATCTGGAACTAGGCAAGATGCAGGCGCAATGGAGTATTCCGTTCGTCTCCGGTCTACGGGGTCTCGGAATGGGTGGCCGCGGTGAAGAGGCCTTCGCCCTCGGCAAGGAGCAGGACGCCCTCCTCCTGCTCTCGACGATCGGGGACTTCGACCCCGGGGTGATCGCGGGCGGGTTCGGTCAGATGTTCGGGCGCAAGACCTGGTCGCGCGATCGCATGCGTCAGCTCGATCTCAAGGATCGATTGACCACCGACGCCGTCATCCTGATCGGTTTTTCAAACGAGCCGGGTCCCATCCGGCTCGCCTATCGGCGGAACGGGCGCGGCGATTTTCGCGTCGTGCCCGTCGAGTCCGGGCACGCGCATACGATGTATCGGATCCGCATCCCAATCACATCCGGAACCGCCGGCGGGAGTGCCGGTGCGACCGGGGGCGGCGAGCCCGACGAGGATGTGAAGGAGCCCTATGAACCCTGACGTATCGAGACGAGCGCGGTGATCATTCAGACCATCAACCTGACCAAGAAGTACGGGAGCCTCGTGGCGCTCAACAACCTCCACCTCAACATCGAGGAGGGTGAGTGTTTCGGGTATATCGGCCCCAACGGCGCCGGCAAGACCACGACGATCAAGATACTCGCGACGCTCTTGCAGCCGACGTGGGGCGAGGCGCGGGTTTGCGGGCACGTCGTCGGGTATCAATCCCGGCTCATTCGCCCGCTCATCGGATATGTGCCCGACTTCTTCGGCGCCTATGACGACATGGTGGTGCAGGAATACCTCGAGTTCTTCGCGAGTGCGTACAACATCACCGGAAAGCAACGGACGCGCGTCGTCGGCGACGTCCTCGAGCTTACCGACCTCGTGTACAAACGCGACGCGATCGTGGACTCGCTATCGCGCGGCATGAAGCAGCGTCTCAGCGTCGCGCGGGTCTTGCTGCACGACCCCAAGATCCTGCTGTTGGACGAACCCGCGAGCGGCCTCGATCCGCGCGCGCGGATCGAGATTCGCGAGCTGCTGAAGGAACTTCGCCGCATGGGCAAGACGATCATCATCAGCTCGCACATCCTGCACGAACTGGCCGAGCTGTGTACGACCGTCGGCATCATCGAACGGGGCGAACTCCTGTTCCACGGTTCGCTCCAGGAGATCATCCGCCGCGTCAAGACGGGGGCACACCTCACCGTCCGGGTGGTGGACCAGCAGGATCTCGCCGCGCAGCTCCTGCGGAAGGCAAAGGGCGTCAAAAAGGTCGAAGCCAACGACGGCGTGCTCAAGGTCGAGCTCGAACACCATACGCACGACTTCAGCGGCATCGCCAGGCTGTTGCTCAACAACAATTTCCGCATCCGCGAGATCAAGGAAGAGGAAGTCAACCTGGAGACGGCCTTCATGCGCCTGACGAAGGGGATGGTCCAGTAGCAGCCTGTTGAAAAACGTGTGGGATGGACCTGGCAAAGCCGGCTTGCCGGGCTGCCCGTATTTTCACCGGCAACGGGCCAGCCCGCTTGCGGGCGCCGGTGCCACGCCCAAGAATCGACTTTTTCAACAGGGCGGTAGGCACGGCGATCCGAACACCGTAATGAACCAAGTACTCTCGAAGATCTGGCTCTGGTTCTGGCACCTCCTGCCGGCGAACCCCATCCTCGTGCGTGTGGTCCACGGGGCGTCGCGCCGAACGAGGCACCTTTACCTACGGTTCGGCTATCTTGCGGCACTGCTCGTGGTCGTGCTCATTTCGCTCTTTTCCGCAATGAGCGGGCAAAATACGTCGCTCACCGAACTCGCCAAGGGCGCCTCGACGACGTTTATGTGGGGTTCCTACGCCCAGTTGGCGCTAATGTGCTTTCTTGCCCCGGTGTTTACCGCGGCGGCGATCACCCAGGAGCGCGACGCACAAACCTTCGACATCCTTCTTTCGACGCCGCTCACCAACGGGCAGATCGTCTTCGGCTCGCTGATGAGCCGACTGTTCTTCGTGATCATGCTCCTGCTCGCGGGTCTGCCGATCTTTTTGATGACGATGGTCTACGGCGGTGTCACGACGGCGCAGGTCTTCGAGAGCTTCGCCATCTCGGGGGCGACGGCCATCGTCACCGGTGCGCTCGCCATCACCATCAGCATGATCCGCGTCGGGACGCGCCGGACGATCTTCTCGTTTTATCTGATGATCGCCCTCTACTTGATCGGCGTGTATATGCTCGGCATGCACCCATCGACCGCCGTCGGTGAATCCAGACCCAACGTCAGCGGGCAACAGATGAGTTGGTTGTCGCCCCTTCATCCGTTTCTGGCCCTCGATGTCGCGCTCAACCGCGTACACGCGCCGGACGTAGGCCAACTGGCCGGGCGATCCGCGATCCTGCGCTACGCACTGGCGTATCCCTCGAGGGCCTACGTCGCCTGGACGCTCGGGGCGGCATTCTTGATGACCGTCTTCAGTATGATCTTCGTCAGGCGCGGCGCCAAGACGGGCGAGAGCACGTTCTTATCGAGGCTCGCGGCGAAGGTAAAGCTCCGCGCGGAACCCGGGGAACGCACGCGCACCCCGCAACACGTCTGGAAGAACCCCGTCGCGTGGCGCGAAGCCAAGACCACCGGCTCCAACCGCGATCTGTTCAGATGGGCCATCGTCATCGCGGGGCTCGTCGGGTCCGCGATACTCTTCGTGACCCACGTCCAAGGCCGCGTCAATGCCGACGGGGCGCGCAACACCCTTGCGGCGATCATCATGGTGCAGTTCGCAATCGCACTGCTCATCGCTACGAATACGGCCGCGACCTCGATGACCAGAGAGAAGGAATCCAAGACGATGGACCTTCTCCTCACGACGCTGCTCACGAGCAAGTACGTCCTGTGGGGCAAACTACGGGGGTTGGTCGTCTATTGCCTGCCCCTCGTCGCGGGTCCCGTTCTCGCCCTTTTGGTGTTCGGCGGCTACGGCCTGTTTGGCTCGTCCCGTTTTCCGGCGGTTTCGATCGAAACGTGCGTCGAGATCGGCTCGCTGATGGTCGTATACATCGCGTTCGCGTGCGTGATCGGTCTAAAGACCTCGTTGCACAGCAAGAAGACCGTTACCGCGGTGATGCAGAGCGTGGCCGTGCTCATCCTCTTGGGCGGCTTCGGTTCGCTCATCCCGGTCGCCATTTGCGGCGGTGCCGGCGGGGAGATCGGTGCGTTTTTCGCACCCGCCGCGCCCTACACCGCGATCATGTATCTTGTCGATCCGATGCTGCTCTTCGACGGCAACAAGACGGACTTCGCCAGCGGCATCCAATCCGCCCGCATTGCCGCCTTCTTCGGCTGCGCCGTCGCCGTGCTCGTCTACGGATGGATCGTGATGACTGTGTACAAGAGCCTCGTCCGCGGTTTTGACATGATCATGCGCAAGCAATCAGGCACGTAGGTGCGGGTGCGGCGAAAGGCTGAAACACTGACGCGCCGGAACGCCTGGCAGCCGGTTGAAAAAGTCTGTGGGACCGACTTTCTAGTCGGTCAAACGCAGGTGGTGGCCCGAAAACGACCGACTGGAAAGTCGGTCCCACAGAATATCCTGTTTTTCAACCGGCCGCTACCGGTATCCGAGTTCCTCGAGGTCGTCCTCGTCGAGACCGAAGTGATGCCCGACCTCGTGCAGGACGGTCTTGCGTACCTGGCGGACGATGTCGTCGCGGGTGCGGCAGATTCGCTCGATGTTCCGCTGATAGATGGTGATGTGGTCGGGCAGGCGGCCGGTCTGCTCCACGCTGCGATGGGTCAGCGGCGTCCCTCGATAGAGCCCCAACAGGTGCCGCGGGCTGCGGATCCCGACGCTCGCGCAGGTGCGTCCGTCGGGCATGGGTTCGATGTCGACGGCGACGTTCTCCATGCATGCGGCAATCGACGATGGGATATCGCGCAGCGCCTCCTCGACAAGCTCCGCGAACTGTTCGACCGTAAGTCTCATACGAAAACCGCCTCGTCGCCGGCAGCGCAAACAACAGGCACCCGTCGGCAAGGAGACAGACCGACGAGTGCCCGTACGAAAACCAGCTTCAAAGCCATTTGTGGGCGGCGGCTGCGCGCTCGCCTCAACCGCGCGGACCCGCTACATCGGGCATTCGGTCGTTGAACATGTGCTGCCCGGATCCTGCGGGAAACCGCCTTCCATGAGACAATGGTCTAAAAGAAGATCAACACACATCCCGTGCTCGAAGCAGCATGCGACCTGTTCCATCGGCTGACCACAGGGCACGCTTGGGTCGCACTCGATCCCATCGCCTTGGTAGACGCCGCCTTCGAGTGCGCAGTGCTCTTCGGTCAACACCACACAGATTCCCGGCGTGCCGGGTATCGGAATGCAACACGCGCCGATGGGTGGTCCGTCACCACACGTCGTGTTGTCGCAGTGGCTACCCGGTCCTTGGGGCATGCCTCCCTCGACAAAACACGCCTCGGGCGGCAGGTCGGCACAGAATCCGTCAGGGAAGCAGCAGGCCATGGTTTCCGGAATGCCGCCACAGTCGACGTTGTCGCACGTTGATCCCGGACCCTGGGGCGCGCCACCCTCGGCGGCGCACGGTTCGGGCGGTGCCATCACGCACCCACCGTTGGGGAAACAACATGCCTCATGCTCCGGCGGCGGGCCGCACGGGGCGTCGGCGTCGCACTCGGTGCCGTCGCCCTGGTATTCGCCGCCCTCCGCCGCACAATGTTCCTCGGTGAGCACCAGGCAGATCACGATGCCGTTCGCAGGGATGCAGCAGGCGCCAACCGCCGGTGGTTCGCCGCACGTGGTGCCCTCGCAATGGGTCCCCGGACCCTGCGGCATGCCCCCTTCTGCGAAACAGATTTCCGCCGGAAGATCGACGCAGAAGCCGTCCGGGAAGCAGCATGCCATCGTCTCGGGCGGACCACCGCAGTCGACATTGTCGCACGTCGTTCCGGGGCCTTGCGGCGCTCCGCCTTCGAGCGAGCAAAGATCCGGCGGTGCCATAAAGCACCCACCGCCGGGACCGCAGCACGCCTGCGGATCCAGCGGCTCTCCGCACGCCGGATCGTCACCACATTCGGTCCCATCGCCCTGATACTCGCCGCCTTGCAGCGCGCAGTGTTCCTCCGTGAGAACCAGGCAGAACGCGCCACCGGGGAAGGGGATGCAGCACGCACCGTGCGGGGTTGGTCCTGAGCAGTCGAGACCGTCCTGATTACATTCCGTGCCGGGTCCCTGCGGCGCACCCCCGGCAATCTCGCACATGAACGGCGGAAGATTGGCGCAATCGCCGTTCGCGAAACAACATGCGGCCTTGTCCTGTGCCTCGCACGTCGTGTTGTCGCAGTTGCTGTCCGGTCCCTGCGGAATGCCGCCTTCCTGGAAACAGTGCTCGGGCGCCAGATTCGCGCACCCACCGTTCGGGAAGCAGCAAGCGACCGCATTCGGCGGCCCACCGCAGTCGACGTTGTCGCACGTCGTTCCGGGGCCTTGCGGCTCGCCACCCTCGGCTTCGCAGAACTCCGGGGGCGCCATGAAGCAACCGCCGTTCGGCCCGCAACATGCCTGCAACTCCGGCGGCGGCCCGCATGGTTGGTCGTCACCACACATGGTGCCACCGCCCAGGAATTCCCCGCCCTCGTCGATGCAGTGGTTTTCCGTCAGCACCACACAGATCGCGCCGCCGGCAACCGGTATGCAGCATGCCCCGATCGCCGGTATCGGGCAGTCCGCCGAATCGCACGTCGAGCCGGATCCCTGCGGTGCTCCGCCCTCGGCCGCACACGGCTCGGCCGGCGCCATGAGGCATCCACCGTTCGGGAAGCAACACGCCTCGACTTCCGGCGGCGGGCCGCAGGCGGCGTCGTCGCCGCACTCTGTGCCGTCGCCCAAATACTCTCCGCCTTCATCGAGGCAATGGGCCTCCTTCAACACGAGGCAGATCGTGCCGCCTGGGACGGGGATACAACAAGCGCCCACCGATGGGCCGCCGCATTCGATGCCATCCTGTTCGCACGAGGAGTTCGGTCCCTGCGGTTCGCCGCCTTCGTTGTGGCATACCATCGGTGGCAGGTTGTGGCACTCTCCGTTCGGGAAGCAGCAGGCCATTGTGTCGGGAGGCCCGTCGCAGGTGCCGCCCCCGCAGTGCGAGCCCGGTCCCTGCGGCTGACCACCTTCCTGAAGGCAAATGAACGGTGGTACGTCCACGCACGCGCCGTTGGGCAGACAACACGCCATTGTTTCCGGTTCACCGCAGTTGACGTCGCCGCAGTGGCTGCCCGGTCCCTGGGGCATGCCGCCCTCCTCGAAACACGCGCCGGGTGGAATGTCCACGCACTCGCCGCTTGGGAAGCAACATGCCATCGTGTCGGCACCGGGGCAATCGAAATTCGAGCACAACGTGCCCGGTGGATGCGGTCGCCCTCCCGCGTCCCAACAGGCAAACGGATTGAGGTCCGCACACTCGCCGTTCGGGAAGCAGCACGCACCGCTTGGCGGCCCGCATTCGACGGTATCACAGGTGGTTCCAAGGGGCTTGGGAAGACCGCCCTCGAGCAGGCAGTCGATCGGGTGAAGGTTCGCGCAATCCCCTTCGGGGAAACAGCACGCCGTAATGATCGGCCCGCCGCATTCGACCATGTCGCAGGTCGTGCCCGGCAATTCCGGTTTGCCGCCTTCGAGGAGGCAGGCGAGCGGCGTGAGCACCGCGCACTCACCGATGTCGAGACAGCACGCGCCGGTGGGATCCGGAGCGCAATCCACCTCGTCACACGTCGTACCGGGCAGGTGTGGAAG
>JADFHG010000109.1 GCA_022567365.1 Planctomycetota bacterium
AACTTGGAAGAAGATCCCGCTATTGCCGCCGGCCGATATGCGCCACTCGAGCGCAAGCTCGAAGTTCTCGAACTGTTCGTCGGTGATGATGTCTCCCGCCGGACCCACGCGGACGAGACACCCGTCCACCGCTTGCCACCCGTCCGGCATGTAGTCCTTCTTGAACCCGCGCCAGCCCTTCGTCGTCTTGCCGTCGAACAGGAGTCGCCAACCGGCCGAGCGCTCGGCGTCAGTAAGCAGGTTTTGCGGCTCACGCTTCGGCGGGGTCAGTACCTTGCCCAGAATGGCCTTGCCCCGATCCCTATGGATTTCTTTCAACGTATACCATGCTTCGGTGCTCCAGGGCAGATCACCATCTTGGGAAATGCAGGGTGGCAAAAGACGCAGATACACTACGTGCGAGGGTTTCAACCCGTCGATTTCGAGAAAGACCTTCCGTCGATCCGACGAAACGCTGGCCGATTTGACCGGTATCGACGTGCCGTCCCGATAAGGACTGGGGTCAACCCCGTCTTTCAGACCGATCCGAGGAATGAATGGCCACGATTCAACATAGTAGGTGTCCGGATCCCAGCCGACACGCGAATCGAGCGGCTGCGTAAACTCGATTTCAATTCCATTGGACGGCGCACGAATGGACAGCATTTCGAACGCCGTGTCGCCGGTATCCCTTAGAATCAGGTCAGGACGCGCTATCTGGTCATTCGATTTCGTGAAGATCGCAATTCCGTCGGTGCCGTACCCACCGAGTTTCTGTGCATTCCGCGCACCAAGAGTTGCAAATCGAAAGACGCCCCCTTGAGCAAGGTAGCCTCGGTCGTCGAGGCAGACGCGCAGCATACGACCCGATTCACGATCACCGACGAGCAGTTGTCCCTTGTAGGGGCCACGTGGAATCGCCACGGGATTCGGCGGATCGCTCAGGGCGACGGAGGGGGTAAACCAGACAAGTGGATCCATGTCGATTTGCGACGTGAGCTCGTGGCCCAGGAAATGCAAGGCGGCATCCCGGATCGTGCCACTCGGCGCTTCCGAATACACACCGAAGAAGGCCAAGTCCGCAGAAAGACCGTCCGTGATCTCCGTCTCATCGCGAACGTCACACTTCGAAAGGCGAAAACCGGGGTGCATCCCCGCTACCGGCGTGCCGTCCCCCGGCCGACCGCGCCGAAGCGGCTTGATGATCCGCTTCTTGCCCGGAGACGTCTCGCGCGAAAGGTTGCTCGCGTGACTGAGCGCGGAAGCGGGTACGACCTCGAACGAGTCCTCGGGCTCACCGGGTAAACGCCATTCGAGTGACACCCGCTCGCCGCCGCCGCTCTCGAAATGCAGCACCCTCAGTTCGTGGAGCCCGACATCGAGCACAACCGTGCCGTCCTTCGGCACCGCCCCGTGCAGCCCGTCGTGGTCAATGACGAGCTTCCCGTCGATAAACAACTTCGATCCATCATCGCTGATGAGGCGAAACGTGTGCGCCCCGGCGCGGACAATCTCGATCGACCCGACGATCTCCGTGAGGAAGAAGTCGCTGAAGGCGCCGAAGTCGCCGCGTTCGCCCCGCAGGTCGATGGTCGCCGCCGTGCGCACGTCATTGGGCGTCTGGCCCCGGACCATTTCCGGCAGGGCGTTCATATTCAGGCCGATATCAAACAGCCTCACCAACACGCCGGGCCGCCGCGGTGGGGCGTCGTCGGCTTGCACCATGTTGGCGAAAAAGACGCAGAGCGCCGCCGTGGCAACAATCGCGGATCGATTCATCGTCCTTGCTCCTTTGTGAACGGGGTCCGGCGGGCCGCGCCGAACCGCGCCGTGACCCGCACTCGGCTCGCGTTTGGGTGCCAACCAAACGACACCAAACTGCCCGACCGCCGCGGACCCATTTGGCCGGCGCTTCGGATCAAGGAATATCATGCTCCGGCAACGCCGGTTACGCAAGAGTTAGACCATTGACGTGAGTGGGAGAGAGCGTTGGGGAGCGGCGGAGAAAATGGAATCGGCCGGGCGGCAGGTCGGTCGACGAATCTTCCGTCGGCCTACGATAGCCGCGCAAACCCTCCCCCGTTTTCGGGGGAGGGGATGACCCATTCAGGCTCCGAACTGCGAGAGCGATCGGTTGCCCCGTTGGACGGAGTAATCGTCTGCCTACTCGGACAGGGCAACGGCGCGCCCGTTCGCCCTCGGCAATCGAACGTCTACTTGAACAAAACAACCTTGCCGATGAGTCCGTTCGTGCTGGGCGCGTTGACGTCGATGCTCACGCCGGCGCCGTCGTACGTGACCGGTTGCACGTAGAACCCCCGTTGATCCGGCGGACCGGTGAGCTTGAGGTCCATCACCCGGCCGAAGCGGACCTGCGTGATCGTGTAGATCGCGTTCGCTCCGCTCAAGATGACGCCGTTGTGCAGGAAGAACCCGATGACCTGCCCCTCCAACGACTCGATGGAGGCCGCCAGACCGCCATCCAGCCCCGGGCTGCCGGTGATTTCGTACGTGACCGGGTTTCCGCCGTCGTCGTAGAACGTCATGTCGGACGTACCGACTTCCATGACCATGTCTTCCGGTGGCACACCGCTGATGATCTGGTGGTTCAGGGCTTGCAGACCCTGGTTGCCCGTGCCGATGTTGAGGACGCCGAAGTTGCCGTCTCCTTCGCCGTATCCGCTCCCCGACAGGGGAAAGGGATAGAGGCGAATCTCGCGGATCCCGTCGCTTCCGGAATACACGGTTTCGGATGGGGAGTCGTAGCCGTACTGGTCACCGCCGTTGGCGAGGTCTTGCTCGAACGCCTGCTCGCTGACGGTAAAGGGCAGCATCCCAGCGCCGAACCCGTTGAGCGTAAACCCGCTGAAGCGATCGTCGAACACCGCGACGGCGAGCGCCGTTGTCTCGCCGAGCGGTTTTCCGAAGATCGGCGCGAACAGCAGGTTGACCGGGCCGTTCGTGCCGCCGTCCGTTCGCTTGACGTACACGCCCACCGCGTTGTAGTCCTTCGGCACGGGATTCGTGTGAATCGTGTCGTTTCCCGATCCGAGGTTGATCCAACCCGTGACCAGGTCGTCGCTGTCGATCGACGTCGGCTTCCCGAGCGTCCTGTTGACGAGCGCGTATTCAGACGCCTTCGTCTCTGCCAGGTCAACGACATAGCCGATCGCACCCTCGCCGCCGAGGCCTTGGCGCACGGCCATCATGAGATCGGTCGTGTAGACTGACGCACCCGCCAGGGCCGCAGCGTCGGCTGAACGCTGCAAGTCGCCACGTGCGACATAGAGCCTTCCCATGTCGATGGTCAGTGCAGCGAATCCCAGCAGTACGACGGACGAAACCGCGACTTGCAACGCCACGACTCCGCGCCTGCGCGCACGGTCCGCCTCGATTCGAGTGAAAGGTATCATCTGTCCCCCTCCGTTTCGGTGAACGCTTGCCGATTCCCATGATTGCCCGAGCGGCAGACGCGCCTCCGAATCAGGCACGAGCCGTGTGGTGCTCGGGACTCATCGATCTAATCTTGCCGCAGCGCGAATCCCTACTTGCGGCTTGTGTTTCGCTCAATCCGGGCTCCACAGGCCGCCCCACGGCTTGTTGAAAACCCGATGGCGGATATCGTCGGCCCGCCTTCCTGGGTGTTCCACGGCAGCCACAGGCGGCCGCCGCTACTTATTCAAACGGCTGCCAACGGCATGCCCCGCGAATTTCCCTATTTATTGCATACTATACGCGTCGGCGTAGCCCCAGGGTCCATGGAGCGATAACTGATCTCGCGCGGCACTGATGCCCGCACTCGCCGTGGCGTCGTCGGACGCCGACATACCAGGCGCATCGGGCGCGATTCCTTCGACCAGCCCCAGCGCGAACAGTTCGAAATCGTTCGGCACGGTCACCTCGTGGCCCGGCAGATCGGGAATCTGGTGCGGCTCGAGCGGTGCGATGATCTCGATTGTGACCAGGATGATCAGCTCGGTCAGCGAACTGCGATATTCCACCGATCTGAAGAGTGCCCCGAGGATCGGCACATCGCCGATTCCCGGCACGCGCGATGCGATACCGCGAAGTTCCTCGCTCAGCAAGCCCGCGATAATGATCGTCTGACCGTTGCCCACCTCGACGGTGGTCTCGGCCGAGCGAGATTTCAGCCCCGGTACGAGGAGACCTTGGAGCTCGACCGAATTCGTAAAGTCCAACTCGGAGACCTCGGGCGCGACGCGAAGACGCACGAGCCCGTTGCCCTGTACGACCGGCGTGAAATTGAGCCGGACGCCGAACTTGCGAAACTCGATCGTGACCTGCTGGTTGCCTTGCGGTACCGGAATCGGAAACTCACCACCGGCGAGAAAGTGCGCCGTCTCACCGCTGATCGCCACCAGATTCGGCTCGGCGAGTATCCGCAGCAGGGAGTTATCCGCCAAAGCGTTGATGAATAGCTGAGTTTGCACACGTGGAAATCCCACGGACAGGGTCGTCGTTTCCGCGAGCGGGATGCCCTCCGTACCGGTCAGGAACGGGATGTTTTGCCCCACCAGAGCGTCGGCGGCGGCCCCGATGTTGGCGGGATTGATTCCGCCAAGCTGATTGACCACAAAGGCGTCCCTGAAATTCTTGCCCGCGAGAAACCCGTTGACACCGAGCTCACGAACGGCGGCGCGGCTCACCTCCGCAACGATGCACCTCAACAAGACCTGCTGTTCGCCCGCGACGTCCATGTGGTTCTGGACCACGGCCTGAATGTTGGCGTTGGTCGACGGCGGCATGAAGAGCCGGGCGATCTCCACGACGCGACGGGCTTGGTTCGCACCGCTCACTCGCCCGGTCAGGACGATATTGCCGAGGACCGACTGTACCTCCACTTGGGAGTTTGGGTCGATCGTGGCAATCGCGGCCTTCAACGCGCTGACGTCGAGTACGACGTTTACTTCGAGCACGTATTGCTGGTCGTTCGCATCCCAGAGGATGATGTTCGTGGTCCCGTAGCTCTTGCCGGTGATCAGCATTTGTGTCGGGCTGATCGGTTGGATGTCGGCGATTTGCGGCGCGACGACGTCGGTTCGCGCCGCTTCCACCGTGGTCTCGACGATCACGCTTCGATTGACCGGCACCTCGAGACGCTGAAAGTCCGAGGCCATATCCACGACGGACACGTGAAACGCGGGTTTGTCCGTAGCGCCCTGCTGGCCCGAGGCGGCGTACGCGGGGACAAAGACGCCCAGGGTGACCAAGAGGCGAGCGGCAATCCGCCGACGTCCAAGCGGTCGCGGTGCATGCGGCACGAGCCCCACTCCGACATCGGTCCGTCGGTCTTCCATGACAGTAGTACGCATCGTTCGGACTCCTTATTGGTCTGTCGCGTCTTGTGCGGCGTCCAGAATCTCGTTTCGGGTCATATTGTTCCACGGCTGGGTTCCGATCCCACGCGGTCCGTTCGCCCCCTCGCTCCTCGCTCCCATGACGGCGGCGGCCCCCGCTCCGGGCGGACCTGCGACCGAGATCATCCGTCTTGAACCAACGTCTTCGAACGTGATCCGTTCGATCTGCGCCAGCGGAATGCGACGCGTCGATCCCCGCACGACCATAACGGTGTGCGGTTTCCTTTGCTTCACCATGACGGGCACCACCTGGGCAACTATCGGCGGCGGGACAGGAGCGATCTCGACCGGAACGGGGTCCGGCTCGCCGAATCCCTGCATAAGCTCCGCCATTGTCGCCCTCGGCCCGACGGGCCGCACGAGGTCATCGTCACCGCGCAGCGAAAGCGTGATCTTGCCCTTGGTGCCGGCGAGATGCAGCTTCGGCACGTCTTCCTCTCGAACGAGAAGCGTGACCGACTTGGCCGCCTTTGGCGCGACCTTGCTCGCGTCGGTTCCGCTGCTGCCGCGCCCGACCGCGCCCACCTGCACGTGTTGAAGGATGACCTCCGATATGGTTTCCTTCCTACGCGTGCCCGTGCCGCCTACGTCCATGACGACCGTGACGTCCACCCAGTCACCGGCCTTGAGCTGATAACCCACGGAGGAGGCCTCGTCGATCCGTACGGACGCCGCGCGGAAACCCGGAGGGATCCGCCCGCGCATCCCGGCGCTGGTCCCCTTCGGCGCCAACATCGACGTGAGGATCGGCATGCCTTGCGGAACGGACTTCGCGGTCACGCGCCCGATGACGTCTTCGACGTTCGCGATGCGCTCGAGGGCCGGCACAAACGCGCTCGGAGCCGTCTCGACCGAGCTGACCATCTCCGCCGTGATCTCGACGGCATCCCCGATGTCCTCGAGTGCCTGAACGACCAACACCAGCTCGGGAGCGGTCCGCGAACCCTGTGCCCGCTTGATCGTGTCCACACCGTACTTGACGGCCACGAGTCCGATGCCCAACCCGAGGATAAGCGGAATGACTGCCTTGCCCTTCATGGTATGCGTCCCCATAATTGCGATGCGTTGACGCGCGTGCGACCGATGGAACGAGACACCGACACGGTGCATCTCCCCATACCGACGCGCCAACCGGACACCATTGACGTTTCGGTCGATTTATCGGAAGGATTGAGTCCTCATTCGACCAAAGAATATCCAAAACAGGCCGCAGTCCGATAACGAACAGTTTTACTAGCGCGATGAGCGCGCGCTTGAGCGAGTCCGAGAGATGGCCAACGGCCCCCCCGCACTCGCTCTTACGCGATCCCAGTATTGGCATGCTGCTTCGCCCGGGTGGTTCGCTCGTCGACGACCCGCTCGCCGCCCGCGCCGTGCCCCCCGGTCGGCGCCGATGCCTCGAAATCCACGACGTCATTCCCCGATTATCCCGCGGCCATCCCTTCCTTGTGCATGCTGCACGTGACGGTCACGGTCTTCTCCGCAATTCCGAAGAAGCCGCCGAGCAAGGAGATGTCCCCGTATGGGATACTGATAACGATGGTCTCCATGGGCGTCCCAGGGGTAGCGTGCGTCATATCGACCGTGTACGTCGTCAGACCCATCGGGGCAAGCAGCTCCGCGATCCGATCCGTCACGTTGGTATACGGAGCGACGCTGGACTGCAACACGGACATGCGCGCGCCTTCTCGGGCCGCGTTCTGCAAACCCTGGCGGACCATGAACGCCCAACCATACTCGATGATACCGAAGAGCATCGTCAGCAGGAGTGGCAACACCACCGCGAACTCCACGATGGCCGCCGCGCGCTCCCGCCTCGTCCCTCCGCGCCGTCGGATTTTCCACATGATCTGTTTCATTGCTTACAATCCCCACCAGCCGAACGTCGTCGCCGTCATGATCAAGATCGTCCCGATCGTGAGCGGCACACCATACGGAAGCAGCTGTGACGTCGCCCCGAAACTCTTCGCGGACCCATATTCACTAAACACCGTCTTCCGACTCGCGCACTTCGTGACGATCGTACTCAGATTGACGTACGCCATCCGAAGCCGGCCCGACGAGAGGATCATGATCATCGCGATCACCCCGCCGATCACGGCACCGGCCGTAAACGAATACAACGTGAGCGCCGGTCCCAGCCATACGCCGATTGCCGCCATCAGCTTTACATCGCCCGCTCCCATTCCGTGCATCAGCCACGGTACAATGAGCAAGCCGAAACCCACGAGCAGCCCGAGCGCCCCCGACGCCAGCCCCGGTGCGCCGTTGTACACCGCTTGCGCGGCGAAGCCCACCAGCGCGATCGCCAGGTTCAACTTGTTCGGTACCCGGCGCTCCTTGTAATCGATCCACGAAGCCCACAGAATGCCCGGCACGAGAAGTACCCAGGTAAGTTGCCAGTACCCTAGGTCCATCCTGGTCTCTCCATACGACCCTATGTTTCGAACCCCGTCGGCGCCCCGAGCCCCTCCTCCGGACGACGCCGTGCACTCCGCATTCTCGTCCCCTATTAACACATACGGTCACGAACAAGGCGGCGGGCGCCGCCGACAAAACGACCACCCGCCGCCCCAAGATCGCGTAGCCATATGCCGCTACGAGTTCGCCGGACGACAACTGCCCCCGACGAAAAAGAAACTACAGGCCCTGAGCGGTCAAGTCGGCCTCGACGTTCGTGAACACGTCGTTGACCTTCGATCCGAGTCCCGAGATCGCCCCGAGGGCGACGATGATAATCAGCGCCAGCATCACGGCGTACTCGGTCGCGGTCGGTCCGTCCTCAGACCGCACAAAATCCTTAGCTCGATTCATAAATGCATTCATAACTGCTACTCCCCAAAATTGGATTGAGCCCGTGTTTTACCAGGCTTGATTAAGAAACGGAGGTACACGCGACGCAACACCTGCACCGCAGCCTCCATCGAATCAACTCAAGCCTCCGAGGGCGCGAGTTACAGTACTCGTCAATGTCGGACGGAGCCGCGATCCTTGAACGCACCGCCGTCCGAAACTATTGTTGGGAAACAGGATCGAGGCAAATGGGAAGGGATAGCACCTTTCCCCCTCAAGCTCCATACGCCCGCAACTCCCCTAACCGCGGAAGACAGTCTCTAGCCCTGGACCCCGCGGTCTCATTCAGTATATGAAACAAAAAGCCAACCGGCAAATCATACGGTCGATTTTTCTTTCATCGCCGCCCTAGCCCGCGAACGCCGCGGTGAGGGCGCCGAAAATCGTGAGGTAGATGGCCTCCATTTTGTCGCCGAAGCCCGCGAAGGAAGCGAGCACACCGATGGCGATGAACGCAAGAAGTATGGCGTATTCGACCGCCGTCGGGCCGTCCTCCGCGCGAAGCAGATCCGAGACACGTTGGTTTGGATTGCCCATGACGGGAGATCTTCTTTACCCTCGATCGGACCCGGGCGCGAGAAACCCCGCGCACCGCCACTGGATCTCGCCCTCTACGCAAGTTTCGAATACGTTCTCGAGACACGCAAGTATCCGTTTCGGATCTTGCGAATTGCGACGGGGTTCTTGGATGCGAGGGCGCCCCGGAAATGGAGGCGATCACGGCACACCGGCTCGCACAGTGCGTATTATGGGAATTGGGCAAGCGACAAAAAAATACGGGCGCCCATGAAGAGCGCCCGTAGTTATCGGTATATAAGGGGGTAACCGTTCACGGGTCGGCGAGTAATAGTTTTGGGATCGGCTGACCGGTGAAGTGGGCATGCACGGTGCGTTCGAGGAAGTCGAAGACTGATCG
>JADFHG010000110.1 GCA_022567365.1 Planctomycetota bacterium
CGACGCAAGATCGATACCGGAACCCAGCAGGTTAGCGCGTCGAACAGGCCACGGGAGATCCACGTCCAGCGCGCGTAACACGTCGTTCCACTTCTCAACAGACAATAGCGTCACACCCCGCGCGCCTTTGCCGCGGTCCTCCCCCTCGAGACCGGCACCGCAGATGACGCGACGGCGACGCGCCTCGCACATGTCGGATCCCTTACCCAGACGAAACGCAATGGACTCCACCTTTCCTATCGTTGGGTCACGTGGGGGATATGCCACTTCACGGTTCCTCCCCGCGCCGGCGTCTCGCGTTTCGCGTCCCCGACACACCGGCGTGGAAATCTCACAAAAATGACATGAGGCGACCGGGCTCATCCGGTCGCCTCATGCGCATGAGAACTCACAGGCCGTCGCGATGGGTAATACCGGGCGGCTCATCGAATCCCGTGTTATCGCCGATACAGTCCCCGACCGACTTTCTTGGCCTTTCGGGACTTCGCGAGCTGTATCAGCGCCATGCTGACCTGATTGCCCAGGTTCTTGCTCGACGTCTGATATCCGGACTGCGTGACACCGCTGGTGATTTCCTTCACACTGATATCCCGCCCCGCCGCAGTGATTACCTGCACGATGTAGTCCTTGAGCGAACCACCCGCGGGGCGCGGTCCGCGGCGCCCGGCCGGCTGGCGCTTGAGACCCTTAGCCGGCGCACGCGTGGCCGTTCGCGCCGATCCCGCCGATCCCATTGCCGCGAGCGCCGCACCGATGGCGTCCATTTCCACCTGGATTGCCCCACACTGGGCCGCCAGCGACTCCTGATAGGCGTGCATTTGACCGACAAGAAGCATCGCCGTATCACTGGCGCCGGCCTTGCTTCCGCCGGGCTTGGGACCCCGACGCTTACCTGTTGCTTTTCCTTTTTTCCTGGGCATGCTAATTCTCCTGGGTTAATTTGCCAACGAACCATACCGTACCGCAACCATGGAGCGGCACATCGGTTCCTTCATGCCGCCGGAACAATACACACATACACGTACAGTAGTCAAGCGCATAATCAGGTTAAAGTGTGGCCAGATTGCATCGTCGTGCGAGAATAGGCCATTGGAATCATATGAGGAACGGCGACGAATGGATTATTCGCGGGATTGTACATGTGGATCACGTGGCGCCAGTTGACGAAGCTGTCCAAGTGGGACTGCTTGACGACATCGTTTCCAGGAAAAATGGAGCCTTCCGTCGTTCCGGATAGCAGGCTGTTGAAGAATTTGTGGTAAAGGCCAACAGATTGTGCGTGCATCGGCAACGGGTCGGCCCGCTTGCCGGGCGGGTGCCACACCATCGGGGTTAACCGCTTCAGCAGGCCGTTGCGGTGAATCAGTGAGGAAAAGCCGGCGGTCGTGAACTCGACAGCGATCTACGGGGCACCGTTTGTCCGAGAAGACGGCAAACGCGTCACTCATGGGATACGGGAACCGGCTTGAGTTTTCTGCAAAGCAACCACCGACACGTTGGCCGTCGATCCGATTTGCCCGATTCCATTCAACTCGACATCCGGTGGTGAAGCCGTCAAAGCCCGCGAAGACGAGGCGAAATTCGTTTCTCCTTCGGAAGGCCGTGGAGATCGTGTCCCAAGCACCCGGCAAATGATCCGCACAACAACCCAGACCGATACGCGGGGAATCCCGAATTCCCCGATTGTCACATCACGAGACTTCCCCGCGATGGCGCGGCGGATACGCTACACATCCGGGTTCGCCCAATGAGGGCAAACACCCCGCGACTGGTAGGTTGGAGGTGCCTGGCAACCTGTGAAATAGTCGAATAGGACTTTCGCAATCATTGGTCCACGGGCGTTCCACGGTCGTCACATCAGGCGGACGCTGTTGGCACATTTGACAACCCTGGCGGCCCGTTGGAAAAGTGTGGCACTGCCTTCCAGCCGGTGTTTTCACCGGCAACGGGCAAGCACGCTTGCGGGTGTCGGTGCCGAACTTGAAAGTGGACTTTTTCAACAGACGCCGAATACGACGCACAGACGGTGGACTCCGCGGGCAACTGCCCGTTGCGTCGATCCGACCCCGTCCGGCGTCTGCAGCTTGCATTGGGCGTGATGGAAGGCGTACAATTCGCCCCGCTTCGCGGATTGCGCCAGCACCGTGTCCGCGGCTCTGGGAGGTCGATACCGGGATGAACGTGAAGTCAGAAACCAAACGAAGTACGTCGGTTGCAGCGCGATGGTGCGTAGCAATGATATGCCTCATGCTGGCCGGTGCGATGCCGTCGGGGTGCAGTACCGCGGGCGATCCGCCGACGGCCGCCGATATGACGAATGACAACCTCGGGGATCCGATCTCCGCCGGCAACGCGAACGACGGTGCACCGGACGGAAACGAAGCGAACGTCAATGAGAACAATTCCGACGATAACGCCAACGGCGGCGACGTGAATTCAAACCAAAACACAGGCGCCGGCGAAAACGCAAATGCCGCCGAGCCGCCCCCCGACCCGACGTGGAAGATCGTCCACCGCGGCCTCCCGTCGGCGCTCCTTTCGGTCCGGATTGTCTCGAACGGCGACCTCTACGCCGTCGGCACGGATTCCCTGGACGGTGACGGGCCGTACGTCCTGCGGTATGACGGGTCCGAATGGACACGTTTGACGACAGGCGTCGAGGGCGACCTCTGGTGGGTGCACGAGGCTGCGCCCGGGGACATCTGGATGTGCGGCGCCGCACGTTTGTTGCTGCGCTACCGACCCTCGACCGGCGCGTTCGAGCAATTCGACATCGGCGAGAACGATCTCGAAACGCTGTATGGAATCTGGGGTGTGTCAGCAGGTGACATTTGGACGGTCGGCGGAAGCGTAACCCGGGGCGTGCTGTTTCATTTTAACGGCGACGCTTGGTCGCAGATCGACGTTACCACAATCGGCGACGGCAGCATATTGCCGACGCTCTTCAAGGTGTGGGGACCGGCGGCGGACGATTTCTTCATCGTTGGAGGCGGCGGGCGGACCCTGCACTACGACGGCGCCGAGTTCACGCTGGAGCTGACCGATACCCAGCGCTCGCTGTTCACCGTGCACGGAGACCTCGGCGGCGATAGGGTGATCGCGGTCGGCGCCGCCCAACCGGGTGAGATCTGGGAGCGCGCCGAGGACGGCACCTGGACGGAGGTCTCACCGCCTGGTTCGGCCGGTATCAACGGGATCAACATCGGACCGAGCGGCCACGCTTTCGCCGTCGGTGTCGAGGCGTCGACGTTTCGATTTGAATCGCAAGGATGGGTCGAGCAAGACAACGGTCTGACCGACGTATCCGATCTCGCGTTTCATGCCGTATGGGTCGATGCCGAGGGCAACGCGTGGGCCGTCGGCGGGGATCTCGTCAACAAGCCGTTGTCACAAGGGCTGATGGCATACTACGGCACCGGGGATCCAAGCGGTCCGATCGCTACGACCGATTGACCGGCCAAGGCACGACCGTAGCGCCGTAGCGTCCGCCCCCTGCGGCGGACGTATGTTTGCCCAAACGTTCGCGCCCGTCTTCGGCCGCCCCCCGTAGCGGGCGCGGAACACCCAAGAATGTGGACCGACGGTACGGCCGTAGCGTTGTAGCGTCCGCCCCCTGCGGCGGACGTATGTTTGCCCAACGTTAGCGTTCTTCTACGGCCGCCACGGGGGGCGGCCGCTACTTCTTCAACGGACCGCTATCCGCCATCGAGCGAGCGGAGAAACCTGAAGTCGAAGATCCCGGTGTTGTGCCCATCGGACCAGGTGAATTGAATCGCGTAATTGCCGATGAGCTTGGCGGACGTGACGCCCACACCGCTCGGATCAAACTTGAGGATCTTGAGCGGATTGGCGTCCGCTTCTTCCCGCTGCGTCCGACAGGTCGCGCACGGACAGTGCTTTCGGAGCAGAGCGAGGTCGAACTCGCTCTTCTTGCCGTCACGCCAATCGATGGTGAGGCGCTGTTCGGCAATCTTGACCTTCAAATCGACGGGTGTTTCCGCCGCCGCGGGCGACGGATCGCCGGGATTCGATTCGGAATGTGGCCTACCGGGCATAGACACGCTTGTTGATCTCCACAAGGTAACGACGCCCCTTGCGCCATACGCCGAGGTCCACGCCGTCGTCCGGGCGGACGTTTGCAAGCACCGCGCCCACTTCACCGAGGTTCGTGGTTCGATACTTTCCAATGTACACCAGAAGATCACCGGGCCGAATATCCGCCCGATCGGCGGGACTGCGCCGCTCGACTCCGATGACCACAACCAGACCGTGTTTGACGCTCAGACCGATCCGTTGGGCCTTGCGCGCCGTCATATCTTCAACGTCGAGACCGAAGAGGTTCAGCGCCAGTTGGCCGCCGTCCGGTTTGGGAACCGGCTGCAACCTCATCTTCGCGTCGACTACACGCCCCTCGCGCACAAGGCGCAGATGCACCACGTCGTCGGCGCGGCGTGCAAGCATCGACACGAGATAATCCACGGAACCCGTCAACGGCCGACCGTTGACCGCTTGGATCACGTCACCGAGTTTGACGCCCGCGCGGTCGGCGGGGCTCCCCGAACGAATCTCGACGACGCGTATCGGATCCCGCCCCGCTACCGTCATGCCGACTTGTACGCGGTTGACCGTCTCACTATCGAGGAGCTCGGGCAGCAGGGCCTGGAGTTGGTCTACCGGAATCGCGAAGCCGATGTTCTGGGCGTCCGTTCTGATGACGGTGTTGATTCCGATGAGTTCACCGCGAATGTTGAGCAGCGGTCCACCGGAGTTGCCTGGGTTGATACTGGCGTCCGTCTGGACGAGGTCTCGGTAGACGAGTCCGCTGCCGATCTCCATCTGCCGGTGCAGCGCGCTGATCACCCCGGTGGTCAGCGTATTGTGCAGCCCGACCGGATTCCCGACGGCGATTGTCGTCTCGCCGATCATCAGATCGTCGCTGCGTCCGAGGACGATCGGCGACAGCGGCTCGTCCGGGTCGATCTTGATCACCGCGAGGTCGCGAACATTGTCTCGCGCGACGACCCGCGCGTCGTACATTCGCCCGTCCGCGAACGTCACGTTGAGTTCGGCGCCCTGCGCGACGACGTGCGCGTTGGTCGCGATGTAGCCATCGGCGTGGATGACGAATCCGCTGCCTACGCTCCGTGTGCTGTGTTCGCGGGGGACTTCGATCAGACCTCCGAAGATGTTCCACGCCAGCCCGCGCACCTCGACAGTCTGCGTCGCTCCGATATTGACAATGGAATCGCGAACGCGTTGATACGCCCGAACGACGGGGGTCACGCGCTCGGCATCGCCCGGCGCTGCGTCGTCCGTCCCGCCGACCGCCGACCGCGGCAACCAGCATGCCAGTCCCAGCGCCCCCAATAGCCCAACGCCGGCTTGTCGCTTCCAGTTCCGGTTCATCTGCCACCTAACATTCCGCGCTCGCCCCTTGCCGTCCGTTGAAAAAGTCTGCCCCACAAAGCACCCTGGTTTTCAACAGGCCCCCTGCCGATTGAACGCCTCACGAGGCAAGACGACAGAGCGAACTGCGCCCTGTCAACCCGCGCGAACGAACAACCGGAGTCCGTCGAAAATTGTAGCATGCGCCGACACAACGTCGAATCAACCCACCCGCCGGCTCTGCCGACACGGTGCATGGCAGACTCGGCGGCCTATTCGACCGGGAGGGCGAGGTTCCCGCCGCTCCGCGGGCTGCCGGCAAGCTGACCGGCACGGACCAACCCGCCGGCGGGCCGGTCGCACCGGTGCCAAGCCCGGGCAATCTCTCGCCGTTTGATGCGGTGCGAATGCCGGTGGATTCGGCATACGAAATCGGGAAATGCCTTAGCAGCCTGTTGAAGAACTCCTGGTAGCGTCCGCCCCCTGTGGCGGACGTGGCTGTTGAGACCGCTATCGCCGTTCTACGGCCGCCACGGGGGGCGGCCGCTACTTTTTCAACAGGCTGCTAGACTACGGACGGTTCGTCCGCCGTCCGCGACGCGTCAACCGAAGCCAAGGAATCGAGCGGCGCATCCGTCCACAGCGATGCGTCCGCCCCCGTTGCGGGCATTGGAGTCGGTGCCTTGCCTACACCGAGATGCTCGTCGAAGAACCTGACGACGCGATCTCCGTACTCCTTGGTACGCACCATGATGCTGTGGTTGTGCCTGGCGTCCGGCACGATCCACAGGTTCTTGGGGCCGGCCAGAATGTCGTACAGGATCTGGGACTGGCGGACGGGGATGTAACTGTCTTTCTCGCCATGTACGAGAAAGATGGGCTTCTTTCCGATCCGAATGGCTGCCTTGCGAACCGACGGGAAACTGCATTTGAACCGACGACGGCACTCCCGCAGCAGCAGCCACCGCAGAAACCGCCAGAATGCCGGCGGATGATTCTCGGCGACTATTCTGATCTTTGCAAAGATCCTCGCGAACCGCTTCATGTAATATTCGAGGATGGTGTCGTTGCAGTAGGCCCCGTCGGTCACGATCGCGCGCACGCTTTCGATTCCCACGGAGGCCAGGATCGCCGCGCCCGCACCGCGGGAAATACCGAAGACGCCAATCCTCGGAACCCGGCATTCTTCTGCGAGATGCGATTGGACGAACGCGATGGCGCCCAACATATCCGCTTCCTCGCGATCGCTGGGCAGTTGTCGCGGCCGATAGCCTTCCTCCGAGCCGGACGCCCCATGCCCGCGAAAATCGAAGGCGAATACATCATAACCCGCGCGAAGAAGGGCATTGCAATACCTCGAGCAGCTTCGTCTATCGCTTCCAAACTCGTGGGCGAAAATGATCATGCCCCGATACCCATTGCCGGTTTGACCGGGAATGAGTACGCCCTCCAGACGAAGCCCGTCGCGGGCGCGGAAACTGACCACCTCACCCTCGAGCTGCCCCACGTCGCGCGTGTCCTGCTCCGGTGGCGGCGCTTGGTCGTTCAGGATGTTCATCACGATCCGGATGTACTTACGCAGCACCACAGCCGGATATACGCTCGCCAGAATCGCCACAAGGAGGATTCCGCCCACCACGGCTTCAGGCATCGATTCGAAGATGCCCAAGGCCAATCCGTCGTCTGCAGCCAAGAAAACCCCGTGACACGCCATGCCAGATCTCTTCCGTCGCGTATATATCCACCGCCGCCCGCACCGCTGCCCCTGCGGTCGACGTTCGACCCGTGTGCCCGTTTACCGAAGCGAAAGGGTGTAACCGCGACTGCCATCTTTTTCAACCCCCAGACCGCCGTTTGCATTGCCGTTTTGCCGCCCAATCCGTCGCCGTACCCTATGACCCCGCCAGATCCGGATGCTTTGTTGGGTGGGAGCAACGATACAGAGTGGTCAGGGGCTTCCACGACCGAGCCACGCGTGAGAACACGTGGCCCGTGCCCGCAACAGTCCGCATCCGCCACACAACCCACGCCCTTCCGGCATGTTCGACGCGAGCGGGTCGGAGCCACATTGCTGTTCTGGCGTCGCAAACACGCTTAATTACAGTGACAGGCGCTCGAATGCAGTGTCACACCTTCTCTCCCCCCACGGTTGGCCGTCTGGCTACGATACTCGAGCGTAGTCACTTATTGTGTAGCGGTATTTCCGCACCCCCGGGAGAATCCTCTGCATTCTTCGAGCGTAACAGAGCGTGGCGCATGGCCGATGGCTTTGAACAGAGTACGGCTGTTTCGCGCGGCTGCGCCTCGCAGCGGTTGTATGACCTTGGACCACTGCGACTCGATCGATTGAAGTCCGGTGAGTGGGGTGGCAGATAGAGCAAGGACGCATGGACGGCTTCGATCGCTTCTCGAACGCCGGAGGTTTTGTGCGAGCTGAGATTGTCCATCACCACGACGTCGCCCGCGCGCAGCGTGGGCGGCGGCCACTTCCGACGTCTTGGTGGAGGCGGTTGACCGTCGGCGGTATCCTCCCTGCGCGATGTGCGATGCAGGAGCCTACAAACGCGACGAAGGGACCGTCGTCTCCGATGGCGCTTGGGCGAGGGGCGGCAAACGCGCCTTCGATCTCGTGGCGGCCGCTATCCTATTGGTCGTGCTCTCGCCCGTGTTGCTCGCTGCGGCTGGGCTCGTCAAGCTCACCAGTCGCGGACCCGTGTTTTTTGTCCAGGAGCGCGCCGGCAAGAACGGCAAAATCTTTCGCCTCCCGAAGTTTCGCACGATGAAGGGCGGCCGGACACCGGACCCGAAGGAACTCGTCCCGCTCGACCACCCGGAGATCACCCGGGTCGGCCGGTGGCTGCGTCGAAGCAAGATTGACGAATTGCCGCAACTGTTGTGCGTGCTCACGGGCCGAATGTCGCTGGTCGGTCCCAGACCGACCCTACCGGATCAGGTGGCGGCGTACGATGCGTTTCGCCGCCGGCGTTTGCTTGTCCGACCGGGTATCACGGGGCTGGCGCAGGTCAACGGCAATACGACCATGCCCTGGGACGAGCGCATCCTCTACGACGTGGCCTATGTAAAGCGGTGCGGCCTGCTGCTCGATTGCGCGATCTTCCTGCGCACGCTCCTCTCCGTCATTCTCGGCGAGTCAGCCACGGCCCGCCCTTTCGCCGCGACGAAATACGCGCGATACGTCACGCCGCCGGCGGACTTCGAACGAGCCATCCCCCGGTGAGTGCGGTCCGAGGGTCGGGCGTCAGCATCGCATATTGCTTGGCCTCGCCTGGCAATCCTGGGCTATGAGCCTTCAGCTTTCAGCCGCAAAAACCTCGACACTCGGAGTGCCCGGTATGGGGGTAGACCCAAAGTTCAAAAAGCGACTACTGCAGCGTCGCGCATAACCTTATGGGTTGGGCGGCAAGCCAAATCCGAACCGCGACCGTGAGGGAGCGGACTTTGCTATGCCTATCGCCCACACCAACCCGTCAACCCAGGTGTGACGCTGCACTACCCTGGGCGGGGTGACCAACCGCCTGTGGCCCCTCAGGTGTGCTCCCGTTGATAGCTGACGATCGCGGAGCGATCGGAGGTGCTGACAGTGGAAGGCCGACGATTGCGGAGCGGTCAGAGAAGCTGACGGCATTAGGTCCGCACCAAGCCCTCCGGCAGGACGTCCGTCACGGGGGCGGACGCTACGACATGGTCGAACTCGTTCTAGCGTC